>DASWYX010000537.1:0-9798 GCA_036404755.1 Pseudoduganella sp. | reverse complement strand
CAGCTGAAGGAAATGACGGCGCTCTAGGTCTGGCGCGGCGCGACATCCAGCGTAGGCTGCGGCTTCGGGCTACGCTGCGTAAGGTCGGCATGCGGGCGCTGCATGGCCGCTGTGCTCAACCCCTGCCACCACAAGGCGCCGAACTTCTGCTGGTGATGCGTCAGGCGGTAGCCGATGGTTTTCTGCAGCTCCGCATCCTGCCATTGCTCCGCATAGGTGTAGTCTCCCTTGCTCCAGGCTTTCGCCAGCTGCTCCAGTTTCGGCTGCAGCACCGCAGCGGCGCAGCGCATCCGCACCTGGCGGTGATTCAGCCAGCCATTTTCCACGCCTTCCGTATCGAGAAAGCGCTTGATGACCTTTTCCGCGGCCAGCGCGCCGCTGCCGCTCATGGACGCGATGGCGCTGGGCGGCATATTGAGATTCAACCCGCCCTCGGCGGCCGTGTGACGGATCACGACGACGCGGTCACGATAGCCCGGCGTGCGTTTCAGCGCCTCGTGGCGCCAGGTACGCATGGTGACCAGCAGCGCCCCGATAAAGGTCAGCGGTGACGGCAGGCCATCGCGCCCCTGGATGTCGACATAGGGCGGCGTCCATCCCTGGTTGTTATTCTCGGGCAGGATCACGCGTTCACTATCGGGCGCCTTCTCCGCCAGCGTCGATTGAAGCGACACGCCAAACGTCGGCCGCTGCGGCAGCAGTTCATCGAAAAAATGAATGGGGAAATTGCTGGTCAAGCCGCCATCGCTCAGCCAAACCGGCTTTACGCCAGGCGCGCCGCGTACCACGCCATCGCCTTCGGTGAAGCGCAGCCGGTACAGCGGAACGGCTTGCAGCAGGATCGGGAAACTCAGGCTCAGGCGGGCGCCGACCAGCACCGGCAGGTCGTCCGCATCGGGCAGGAAGTACAGGTCGCCCTGGTCGGTACCGAACTCCGGATCGGCGGCGCGCAGCAGGGCCACCGTTTCCCGCCGCGGGCTACGCCGCTCCCGCGAAGCCTTCACCATGCAGTTCACCACCGCCGCCGGGAACAGCTGGCGCAATTCGGATGCGCGGAACAGCAGATCCGCGCTCGCGTGGGGCAGGCGGTGGCTGCTCAATTCACTGATGCCGGTGGTGATGAAGGCCAGCTCGATCGAAGGGCTGGACTGGCGCAGCATGCCGAAGGTCAGCGGCTGAGCGGCAGGCAGCCCGGCCATCTGCTGCACCAGCCCATGCAGCCACACGGTCAATGCCGGCAGCGCGCTGTCTTCGCCGCTCATGCCCGAGCAGATGCCGCAGCGGTTGCGCCGCAGTCCGCGCCACGCCGTGAACGCTAACTGCACGCCGGCGCCCAGCAACGCGGCTAGCAGCAGGCTCACCGCAAAGCCCAGCCACGCCAGCAGGCCATGCGGCAAGGTATGCGCAGTCCAGCGCCACGCGACCAGCAGCGCGGCTGCGATCAGGGCCCCGACCTGGAATTGCTGCAGCAGGCCGCCGGCAAAACCACCGATACGGGTGACCATGCTGTGGCGGTTGAGGGCTTCCTCGATGACGGCAAAATGCGGCTTCAGGTCGGCACAGGGCTGGAACAAGGAGAACAGGCGGGAGCGACCGTCGGCCACGGTTTCCGCCAGGGCCTGCGGCAATTTCTCCAGCTGGTCGAATCCACCACTTCCGCCGCCGGCGTTGCGCCGGTATTGCGCTGCCGCTGCTGCCGCTGCGGCTACCGCGCCAACGCTGGTGCCGCCAATGCTGCGCAGGGTGAAGCGGCGCGCCAGCCCGGTCACGAAGCGCGGATAGACGACGCCGGAGGTCACGCCCCCTTCCATAACGATGTCGCATTCGGTGGGCGGGATGTGTTCAGCCACAGCAATCCTTTCATAGACGTTTTGGCGCCATTGTCGGCGGAAAGACCCGCCTCAATACTCACCAATCCTCACATCCCGGACGGCCATAAAAAAACCCGCTCTTTGCGGAGCGGGCTTTTCGGGGACTCAGGCTTATTCGACTTCGACGGTTTCCGGCGGCGGCGTCGGCGCTGCATCCGGTTCCGGGAAGTCCAGCTTGATCTGGTCCTTCTCGTCCAGGTCCACGATGACCTTGCCGCCGGTGACCAGGCGGCCGAACAGCAGTTCGTCGGCCAGGGCCTTGCGGATCATGTCCTGGATCAGGCGCGACATCGGACGTGCACCCATCAGAGGATCGAAGCCCTTCTTCGCCAGGAACTTGCGCAGTTTCTCGCTGAAGATCGCTTCCACCTTCTTCTCGTGCAGCTGCTCTTCCAGCTGCATCAGGAACTTGTCCACGACGCGCAGGATGATGTCCTCGTCCAGCGCACGGAAGCTGATGATCGAATCCAGGCGGTTACGGAACTCCGGCGTGAACATGCGCTTGATGTCGGCCATCTCGTCGCCTGCTTCCTTCGAATCCGTAAAGCCGATCGACCGCTTCTGCAGGCTTTCCGCGCCCGCGTTCGTGGTCATGATGATGATCACGTTGCGGAAGTCAGCCTTGCGGCCGTTGTTGTCGGTCAGCGTGCCGTGGTCCATCACCTGCAGCAGGATATTGAAGATATCCGGATGCGCTTTTTCGATCTCGTCCAGCAGCAGCACGGCGTGCGGCTTCTTGGTGATCGCTTCCGTCAGCAGGCCGCCCTGGTCGAAGCCCACATAGCCCGGCGGCGCACCAATCAGGCGGCTCACGGCGTGGCGCTCCATGTACTCGGACATGTCGAAGCGAATCAGCTCGATGCCCAGGATGAAGGCCAGCTGCTTGGCCACCTCGGTCTTGCCGACGCCGGTGGGGCCGGAGAACAGGAAGGAGCCGATCGGCTTGTCCTGCTTGCCCAGGCCTGCACGCGACATCTTGATCGCCGATGCCAGCGCTTCGATCGCCGGGTCCTGGCCGAACACCACGTTGCGCAGGTCGCGGTCGATGGTCTGCAGCTTGCTGCGGTCGTCCTGGTTGACGGTCTGCGGCGGAATACGTGCGATCTTCGAGATGATCTCTTCGATCTCCGTCTTGCCGATGGTCTTCTTCTGCTTCGACTTCGGCAGGATGCGCTGTGCGGCGCCCGCCTCGTCGATCACGTCGATGGCCTTGTCCGGCAGGTGGCGGTCATTGATGAAGCGCGCTGCCAGCTCTGCCGCGGTGGACAGGGCGGACGACGAATACTTCACGCCATGGTGTTCCTCGAAGCGCGACTTCAGGCCGCGCAGGATCTGCACGGTCTGCTCCACGGTCGGCTCGTTCACATCGACCTTCTGGAAGCGGCGGGACAGTGCATGGTCCTTCTCGAACACGCCACGGAATTCCGTAAAGGTGGTCGCGCCGATGCACTTCAGCTGGCCGTTGGCCAGGGCCGGTTTCAGCAGGTTGGACGCATCCAGCGTACCACCCGACGCCGAACCGGCGCCGATGATGGTGTGGATCTCGTCGATGAACAGGATGCCATTCGGATTATCCTTCAGCTGCTTCAGCACCGCCTTCAGGCGCTGCTCGAAATCGCCGCGGTACTTGGTGCCGGCCAGCAGCGCGCCCATGTCCAGCGAGTAGACGACGGCGTTGGCCAGCACTTCGGGCACGTCGCCCTGGGTGATGCGCCAGGCCAGGCCTTCCGCGATGGCGGTCTTGCCCACGCCGGCTTCGCCCACCAGCAGCGGGTTGTTCTTGCGGCGGCGGCACAGGACCTGGATCACACGATCCACTTCGTCCTCGCGCCCGATCAGCGGGTCGATCTTGCCTTCCGCGGCGGACTTGTTCAGGTTCTGGGTGAACTGGTCCAGCGGGGATTCCTTCTGGCTGCCTTCGCTTGGCTGGCCCTCTTCCACGCCCTCGGATGCCTTGGTCGAATCGACCTGCTGGTCCTTGCGGACGCCGTGGGAAATGAAATTGACCACGTCCAGGCGGGTTACGCCCTGCTGGTGCAGGTAGTAAACAGCGTGCGAGTCCTTCTCACCGAAAATGGCAACCAGCACGTTCGCGCCCGTAACCTCTTTTTTACCATTCGAGGCCGATTGGACGTGCATGATGGCGCGCTGGATCACGCGCTGGAAACCGAGCGTGGGCTGGGTGTCCACCTCGCCGGTGCCGGGCACCGTCGGGGTATTGTCGCCGATGAAATTCGTGAGGGTCTTGCGCAGGTCCTCAATATTGACCGCGCAGGCGCGCAGCACTTCGGCCGCCGAAGGATTGTCCAGCAACGCCAGCAGCAGATGTTCCACCGTAATGAATTCATGCCGTGCCTGCCGCGCCTCGACAAACGCCATGTGCAAACTTACTTCCAATTCCTGCGCAATCATACTTCCTCCATCACACATTGCAGGGGATGCCCCGCCTTGCGTGCATGCGTTAAAACAAACTCCACTTTGGTTGAAGCTATATCTTTAGAGAAAACGCCGCACACTCCTTTGCCATAGCGATGGACACTCAGCATAATTTGCGTGGCCGTTTCACGGTCCTTATTGAAATACTCTTGAATGATCGCAACAACAAATTCCATCGGTGTGTAGTCGTCATTCAGCAGCGCCACCTGATACATCGGGGGCGGTTTCAGCGTCTGTCGCTCCAGGACGGTTTCGGTGTCATGCTTGGTTGCCATACGCTTATATTCTAATGCTTTCAGGGTAGATGCAACGCCCATTTAGCGGCGCGTTTCCATTAGTACTCATCTTACGCGTTTTCTCGATTCGTCGCAGATGCGGTCTTGCCGCGCAAAATCAAGAGTTGCGAAAATAGCTGTTGCAAAAATCTTACTATGTGCTACTCAAACCGCTTGACATTAAAAATTGTTCCGCCAACAATGCGATATCGACTTTGTGCAGAAATGTACACGTTGGTAAGAAGTGAGTTGTCGAGGAGGGGGCAGGAAGCTTCTTGCTTTTATGGCTCGTGTGATTCGTTTTTAAATTGAAAGTTTTTTATGGCAACTGGTACCGTTAAGTGGTTCAATGACTCCAAGGGTTTCGGCTTCATCACTCCTGATGACGGCGGTGAGGATTTGTTCGCACACTTCTCCGCAATCAACATGAACGGCTTCAAGACCCTGAAAGAAGGTCAGAAAGTGCAGTTCGAAGTCACGCAAGGCCCTAAAGGCAAGCAAGCTTCCAACATCCAGACCAACTGATTGGTCCCGGATCGCAAAAGACCTCGCTATAGCGGGGTTTTTTTTCGCCTGTAGCATGGAACTTTGCCGCCTGCGCACCCTCAAATGGTTTCGCGGACGAGCGAACATTGACGCTCCTCCCCTCACCGGAGCGCATCATGCCACCAGAAGCGCTCGAACGTCGAACCGAAACTTTAGAGGAAGCCGTGCAGCAGCTATCGTGTCAGTTGACTTTGCTAAGTCAGCACGTGGACGAGGGATTCAAGGCCCAGAACCAGCACATCGACGCGTTGAACGCGCGCGTCGATAAACTTGAGGCGCGCACTGACGCCAGATTCGACAAGGTCGAAGCCATGATCGAAAAGTCGGAAGCACGCGTAATGGCGGCGATGAAGCAACTTTACGACCAGCTCGATAAGCGCGTGGACAAGCTGGAAACCGGCTTTCGCTGGATGATCGGCCTGCAGGTGACAACCATCATGGCCGTGCTGGGCCTGGCGGCGCGGCTAATATAAAGCCCCGGCGCCTGGGAGCAGCCGGGGCTGGCGTTGCGGCGCGCCGCGGCCGGGAGGGTCCCGGCACGCGCCGGCGGAATTACATGTTTTCGATCATGACCTGGCCGAAACCGGAGCAGGACACCTGGGTCGCGCCTTCCATCAGGCGGGCGAAGTCGTAGGTGACGCGCTTGGACATGATGGCCTTTTCCATCGAGCTGATGATCAGGTCCGCAGCCTCGGTCCAGCCCATGTGGCGCAGCATCATTTCAGCGGACAGGATCAGCGAACCCGGGTTCACATAGTCCTTGCCGGCATACTTCGGCGCGGTGCCGTGGGTGGCTTCGAACATGGCCACGGAATCGGACATATTGGCGCCCGGCGCAATGCCGATGCCGCCAACTTGCGCGGCCAGCGCGTCCGAGATGTAGTCGCCGTTCAGGTTCAGGGTGGCAATCACGGAGTACTCAGCCGGACGCAGCAGGATCTGCTGCAGGAAAGCGTCGGAAATGGAATCCTTGATTGTGATTTCACGGCCGGTCTTCGGATTCTTGAACTTGCACCATGGGCCGCCATCGATCAGCTGGGCGCAGAACTCCTTCTGGGCCAGGGCATAGGCCCAGTCGCGGAAGCCGCCTTCGGTGTACTTCATGATGTTGCCCTTGTGAACGATCGTCACGGAAGGCTTGTCGTTGTCGATCGCGTACTGGATGGCCTTGCGCACCAGGCGCTCGGTGCCCTCGCGCGACACCGGCTTCACGCCGATACCGGACGTTTCCGGGAAACGGATCTTCTTCACGCCCATTTCCCTGACCAGGAAATCGATCAGCTTTTTCGCACCATCGGAACCCTCGGCCCACTCGATGCCGGCATAGATGTCTTCCGAGTTTTCGCGGAAGATGACCATATCGGTCTTCTCCGGCTCGCGCACCGGCGAAGGCACGCCCTTGAACCAGCGCACGGGACGCAGGCAGACGTACAGGTCCAGCTCCTGGCGCAGGGCCACGTTCAGGGAACGGATGCCGCCGCCGACCGGGGTGGTCAGGGGACCCTTGATGGAAACCACGTAATCCTTCAGCACTTCCAACGTTTCTTCCGGCAGCCACACATCCGGGCCGTACACGGTGGTCGACTTCTCGCCGGCGAAGATTTCCATCCAGCTGATCTTGCGCTTGCCGCCGTAGGCCTTGTCCACGGCAGCATCCACCACCTTGATCATCACCGGGGTGATGTCCACGCCCGTGCCGTCACCTTCCAGGTAAGGAATGATCGGGGTATCCGGCACGTTCAGGGTAAAGTCGGCGTTGACGGTGATCTTCTGGCCGTCGGCGGGTACTTTGATATGTTGGTACATCGTGTTCTCCGAAGTTGGGGTTCCACAGGTCTTCTATAAGACATAAGACACTAGTGTTCCACATTATGCACGAGTATTTTACTTGGCGCTACAATCCACAAATGCCGCTCATACTATTCAACAAACCCTTCCAGGTATTGTGCCAGTTTTCCCCCTCCGGAGAGAAAGAAACCCTGGCCGACTACATCAAGATCCCGAACGTCTATCCCGCCGGCCGCCTCGACTATGACAGCGAGGGCCTGATGCTGATGACGGACGATGGCAAGCTTCAGCATAAGATCGCCCACCCGGACCGCAAGGAAGCCAAGACATATTTAGTGCAGGTCGACGGCGTGCCCACGCCGGACATGCTGGCCCGCCTGCAGGCCCCGCTCGACCTGGGCGACTTCACCACCCTGCCCTGCAAGGCCATGCGCATCGCCGAGCCCGAATGGCTGTGGCCGCGCAACCCGCCGATCCGCGAACGCGCCAACCAGCCCACGTCCTGGCTGGCGATTACTTTACAGGAAGGCAAGAATCGCCAGGTACGCCGCATGACGGCCGCCATTGGCCTGCCCACGCTGCGCCTGGTGCGCGCCTCGATCGGCGGCATTTCACTGTCCACGCACCCGCTGCTGCCGGGCGAATGGCGCGAAGTGTCCCCGGACGACCTGAAAACCCGATAAGCAAAGCGAAAAACCCGCTATGGCCATCGCCATGCGGGTTATTCGGTACACCAGATTGGCGGCTATTGCCGCCGCACACGAACTTAAGCGGACAGTGCCTTCAGGGCAGCTGCCAGACGGCTCTTGTGACGAGCAGCCTTGTTCTTGTGGATGATTTTCTTGTCAGCGATCGAGTCGATGGTCGACACGGACGACTGGAAGATCTGGGTAGCAGCGGCTTTGTCGCCAGCCTGGATTGCCTTACGCACGGCCTTGATAGCGGTACGCAGGGTGGAACGCTGTGCCGAGTTGTGAGCGTTTGCCTTAACAGCTTGACGAGCGCGTTTGCGCGCTTGTGCGGTATTTGCCATGAGAAATCCTAATTCGTTGTCAAAGTTCGTTCGCAAACAATAGTTTGCCAAACCGGTGTGTTCAGAGCCGGCGGAACGTCTTGCCTGCCTTACTGAATTCTGTACAGCCTTAAATTATAGCGGGGATTTGCCGCCAGGGCAATTCCCAAATGTCGGGTCGTTGCAGGTTTCGCTATAATCGCTGCCCATGAATCTGCTAAAGACCCTCGCCGCCATCTCCAGCATGACAATGCTGTCGCGTATCACCGGCCTGCTGCGCGAAACCCTGTTTGCCCGCGCCTTCGGCGCCGGCGCCTATACGGACGCCTTCAATGTGGCCTTCCGCATTCCCAATCTGCTGCGGCGCCTGTTCGCCGAGGGGGCGTTTTCGCAAGCCTTCGTACCCATTCTAGCGGAGTACAAGAATGTGCAGGGCCACGACGCGGCCAAGACCCTGGTCGACCATGTGGCCAATACCCTGGTGTGGGCCACGCTGATCGTCAGCGCGCTGGGCATCGTCGGCGCGCCCGCCTTCGTGTTCCTGATCGCGTCCGGCCTGAGCAAGGGCACGGCCTTCGATGAGGCGGTGTGGATGACGCGCCTGATGTTCCCCTATATCGCCTGCATGTCCTTCGTGGCGCTGGCGGGCGGGGTGCTGAATACCTGGCGCGAGTTCCGCATTCCGGCCTTCACGCCGGTGCTGCTGAATCTGTCCTTTATTGCCGGTTCGCTGTTCCTGGCGCCCTACCTGGAGCGCCCCGTGTACGCCCAGGCCATTGCCGTGATGGTGGGCGGCATCCTGCAGGTCGCCATCCAGGTGCCGGCGCTGGTGCGCGTGGGAATGCTGCCTTCGCTGTCCTGGAATCCGGTCGGCGGGCTGAAAGACCCCGGCGTGCGCCGCGTGCTGAGGAAAATGGGGCCGGCCGTGTTTGCCGTGTCGGCCGCCCAGATCAGCCTGATGATCAATACCAGCATCGCTTCCTACCTGCCCGAAGGATCGATCTCCTGGCTGACCTATGCCGACCGCCTGATGGAATTCCCGAACGCCCTGCTGGGCGTGGCGCTGGGCACGATCCTGTTGCCCAGCCTGTCCAAGGCGAACGTGGAAGGCGACCATGCGGAGTACTCGTCGCTGCTGGACTGGGGCTTGCGCCTGACCTTCCTGCTCGTGCTGCCGGCCGCCGTGGGCATGGCTGTGCTGGCGAAGCCGATGATCGCCACCCTCTTCCACTACGGCCAGTTCTCGGCCTACGCGGCGCAGATGTCGGCTCGGCCGCTGATGGCGTATGCGGTCGGCCTCACCGGCATCATCCTGGTGAAGACGCTGGCGCCGGCGTTCTACGCACAGCAGGATATCCGCACTCCGGTGCGCATCGCCATCGGTGTGCTGATTGCCACGCAGGTGATGAACGCGATCTTCGTCCCCTTCATCCAGGTGGCGGGCCTGGCGCTGTCGATCGGCTTGGGCGCCACGCTGAACGCGGCCTTCCTCTACCGCGGCCTGCGCACGCGCGACATCTACAAACCTGCACCCGGCTGGACGAAATTCTTCCTGAAACTGCTGGCGGCGGTAACGGTGATGGGTGTTGCGGCCTGGTTCGGCGCATCCCAGTTTGACTGGATCGCCATGCGCGCACATCCCCTTATGCGCGCCGGCGCCCTATTGTTGGTCGTCGCTGTGAGCGGCGTAGTCTATTTCAGTATTCTTTTTATGCTGGGTTTCCGTCTGCGGGACTTCAAGCGCCGCGCGAAGTAGACTGGCGGCGGCGGGCAACCGCGCCAACCAGGCCCAGGCCTGCCAGCAGCATGCCGTAGGTCGCAGGCTCTGGTACGGCCGATACCGTCACTTCACCACTGTAGGTCGCGCCAG
>DASWYX010000536.1:0-2147 GCA_036404755.1 Pseudoduganella sp. | reverse complement strand
GCTGCTCCTAGTATCAGGTTGAGGTTTGTTGAGGATTACGCCAGACCGGTAGCGGCGCGGCGCACGGCGTCCGCCACTTCGTCGGCCTGCGCCAGCGTCATGGTCGGGCCCATCGGCAGGCTGAGCACTTCGTTGTGGATGGCTTCCGCGACCGGCAGGGCGCCGCGCGGGATGGCGAGCGCTTTGTAGGCCGGCTGCAGGTGAGGCGGGACAGGGTAGTGCACCAGGGTGCCCACGCCTGCTTCGGCCAGCACCGCGGCGAGCTTGTCGCGCTGGGCGTGGCGCACTACGTACAGGTGCCACACCGGCTCGGCCCAATCCGGCACGGCCGGCAGCATCAGCCCCGGGATGCCTTTCAGCTTTTCATCGTAGCGCGCGGCGATGGCGGTGCGCTGGGCGTTCTGCGCGTCCAGCGCAGGCAGCTTGACGGACAGGATAGCGGCCTGCAGTTCGTCCAGGCGCGAATTGAAGCCCGCCACTTCGTTGTGGTACTTCTTCTGCGAACCATAGTTGCGCAAGGTGCGCAGGCGCTGCGCGAGGTCGGCATCGTTGGTGGTGATGGCGCCCGCATCGCCCAGCGCGCCCAGGTTCTTGCCCGGATAGAAGCTGAAGGCGGAGGCGTGCCCCAGGGCGCCGGCGCGGTGCTCCTTGTAGCGCGCGCCGTGCGCCTGCGCGCTGTCTTCCACCACTTTCAGGCCATGCTTTTCGGCGATGGCCATCAGCGGATCCATATCCGCTGTCAGGCCGTATAGGTGGACCGGGATGATGGCTTTCGTGCGCGGGGTGATGGCTGCTTCCACGCGCGCGGGATCGAGGTTGTAGTGCGCTTCGACCGGCTCCACCGGCACCGGCGTGGCGCCGCAGTGCGACACCGCGAGCCAGGTCGCGATATAGGTGTTGCTGGGGACGATGACTTCGTCGCCGGGGCCGATGCCCCAGGCTTTCAGCACCAGGAAAATGGCATCGAGTCCGTTCGCCACGCCGATCGCGTGCTGCGTGCCGCAGTAGTTGGCGTAAGCCTGCTCGAAGGCTTCTACTTCCTTGCCAAGGATGTACCAGCCGGACTGCAGCACACGCTGCATGGCCTGCTGGATCTCCTCCTGCTGCGTGAGGTTGATGGCTTTCAGGTCGAGGAAGGGAATAGTCATGCACGCTCCGTAGCTTGGCCGTCCTGCTGCTTCTTGGCAGCGACGAATTCGTCGTAGTCGCGGATGTAGTCATCCGCTTCGTAATAGTCGGACGCGAACACCAGCAGCACAGCGTCGCTCGAATATTTGTATTGGATGCCCCAGGTCATCGGGGGCAGGTAGACGCCGCGGTCGGCCGAATTCAGCTCGACTTCGCAGCGCGATTTCAGGTCGTCCACCACCACGGCGCAAGTGCCCTTGATACAGATCAGGAACTGGTGGCAGCGGCGGTGCGCGTGCTCGCCACGCGTCTTATCGCTCGGCACATTGGTGACGAGGAAGTAGCGCTTCGGCAGGAAGGGAATCTCGCGCATGAATTCGCCCACCGACAGGTCGCCGCGCGGATCCTGTACGTACTTGAAGCGGTGCAGGGTCACGCCACCCACGCCCAGAGGCACCACGGACGGCATTTCGGGGAAGACGGCCTTGTTGGTCCACGGGGCGGAGGCCGGCTGGCTCATTTTCTCCACATAGCCGACGATGCGCGCCGGCGAGCCGGTGACCACGGCATGCGGCGGCACGTTCTGCGCGACCACGGCGCCCGGCGCCACTTCGGATCCCTGGCCCAGGCGCACGCCGCGGCACAGCAGGGCGCCGGCGCCGACCTTGACGCCGCTGCCGACCTGCACATCGCAGCTCTCGCCATCGCGCGGCTGCTCGATGATCACGCCCGCGCCCAGTTCCGCACCTGCCTCCAGGCGCACGCCCGGCCACAGTTGCGTGAAGCCGTGCACCTGGCAGCCGGCGCCCACTTCCGCGCCGGGATAGACAACGACGAAGTCGCCGAGGCGGGCGTCTGCCGCCACGTTGGCGCCTTGCTGGATGCGGGCCGTTTCGGAACGGGAACCGGTCATGGAGTGTTCTCCTGCTTCATTGAATGTGGCGGAAATTGTAGCAGTTGGGGCCTGCGCACGGCAGCGCTAGCGCAGGCGGTCGCGCAGCTGGGCGAAGGCCTCGCTG
>DASWYX010000535.1:0-3304 GCA_036404755.1 Pseudoduganella sp. | reverse complement strand
TCCCAGTTCACGACATCGCCGAAGGGTTCGTTCACGCGCACACCGTCCAGATAAACGGACAGCCCCTGCGAAGTCCCGAGCACCGGCGAAGCGCGGAAGCCGCGAAACGTGAGGTCATTCTGGTAAGGACTGCCGGAGACCTCGTTCACATTCACGCCCGCCAGCGAGCGCGCCATGGCCTCGCCCACCGTTTCTCCCTGCTGCGGCAGCGAAATGCTCTGCACCGCATAGGGCAATTGCTTGCGCTCCACGCCCAGCCCGCCCTGCGGTGCGATGCCGACGACTTCCACCGTCGTCATCCCCTCGCCGCGCGCTGCCGAAAGCGAAGCGGCCGACGCCAGGGCCAGGACCCCGGCCGCCAGCCGCTGCGGCTTCATGGCTTCACCAACTGAACGCCATGCCGCGCAAAGATCGCCTGCAGCTCTCCGCTGGCCGACATTTCATTCAGCGCCGACTGCAGCCTGCGCGCCACGTCGGTATTGTCCTTGCGGACGGCCATGCCCACCACCCAGCCATTGCGCGGCATGCGCTGGAAGCTGACCTGATCGACGGGGAAGGCGGGATCACCGTGCATCACGGCTTCGATCTCCGAGCGGTTTGCCAGTACGGCATCCAGTTCGCCAGCCTTCAGCTTCTCCAGCGCTTCCGCCGAGGTGGGGAACAGGTGCACGTTATCGCGGAAGCGTCCATTCCCCTCGCCCAGCATGACCATGCCCGCCAGCGACACCTGCTCCACGCCGATGCGCTTTCCGGCCAGCGCATCGATGCTGTCGAAGGCCGGAATGCTGCGCGCGCTGCGCACCAGCCGCACGCTCTCCACGTGATACGGCGCGAAGATCTCCACCTTGTCGTTGGACGCCATCAGCGAACGGTCCACCGGTACGTGCAGCATCACATCCGCCGGACCGTAGCCCAGGTAGTGGCCCTTCCACACCATATTGCGCAAGTCATCGTTCAGGTTTTCGCCGGCGGGGAAAGGCAGCAGGCTCAGTTTCAGCGACAGCTTCTTCGCCAGGGCATCGGCCAGGTCGATGTCGATGCCGCCGCTCTTGTCCGAGAACGGCGCGAACTCGGAGTACACGGCCACCTTCAGGCGGCCGGACTCCTCGATCTTTTTCCAGTCGGCGCGCACCGGCAGCGCTGCGCACAGCAGCGCAGAGCCGATGAGCATCATGGCGCGGTATCCGCGCAGGCGCTGGGTCAGCATGGCGGCCTCCCTTTATTCGCTGGCGCGACGGGCTTCCAGGTAGGTCTTGATGGCCCACATGGCTTCCTGGTTGAAAACGCCCTCGAACGGCGGCATGTAGACCGCGCCGTTGCGCACCTTGCCGTGGCGGATGGAAGTCAGGTAGTAAGCGTCGATCTCCTTGTAGCAGGCCTTCTTCTTGGCCTCATTGCGCATGCTGACGCAGTCGCGGTCCAGCAGGCGCAGGTCGGGCGCGATACCGCCGGAGACGGCTTCCAGGCCGTGGCAGCGGGCGCAGTTCTGGTTATAGGCGGAAGTGCCGATTTTCAGCGCCAGTTGATTGCCCTTGTAGGGATTCTCGTCGCGCCACTTGTCGCCCAGGACGGGCAGGCCGGTGGTATCGACGCCCTGCGGCGTGACATTGCCGTGCGCGACGGCGAAAAGGGAAGTAGCCAGGGCCGCCGCAGCGGCGCAAGTGATGACGATGCGTTTCATGGATGTCTCCTGCATTGTGGTTTGTGGTATCCATGCAGGAGCAATCCGCATGCCATCCCCGAACCGTGGGGTGACCGTGGGATGGGTGTGTCAGATTGGAACAGCTGTCACACCGGGTGAACAGTGCAGGTGCTGAAATGGTCACCCTGCTCGAAGGTGACGGCAACGGGGAGGAAGCGGGCGATGACTTCGGCGTTGGTGATGGCGTGCTGGGACACATGATCGACCGTGTAGCGTCCACCGCCGGCCAGCGCCATCGGCAACATCAGCTGGTCGCCCAAGTGCTCGCCCACCGCCGCGCCGGTTTTCAGGTAGCGCTCCGCCTCGATCACGGCGCCTTCGGCCACCGTTTCCGCGCGCACGTGCCTGTCGCCGACGCCGGAAAACACTTCGGTCACATTGGCGCTGTCGATCGTGAGCAGCAGCGCGTTGCCCGGACCATCGGTATCGGTAAGCACGTGCCCATTCAGCTGGTCGCCTTGCCAGTTCAGCGAGCGGCCCACGGTATCGAGCTCGCGCCGCGCCACGCCGACCGGGATGCGAGCAACAAAGGCTTCGGCAAACGCTGCATGCAACTGTCCGCGCTCCATCAAGTCGAGCCGGTTCAGTCGGGGGCATGGCCAGATATAGGCCGACAGCACCCCGCCGCCGGCGGGATAGAATCCGGAGCGCTCCAGCTCCACGTCCACCCGCGCGCCCATCGCAGCTAGCAGGCGGCAATAGGCGCGCTGAAGAAATTGCGCCGGCGGCGCCTTCGGATTGTGCGTGCCGCCGGTGATGGTGACGGTGGTCGGCACTTCCGCCTTGAGCAGCGCGAGCATCAGTGTCTGCAGGACCAGCGTCGTACTGCCCGCCGTACCGATATTGAATTCATAGACGCCGCCGGCCAGCATGCCCGGCGTGAATTCCAGCTCCTTCGATCCCGCCTCCGCATGGGAGACTTGTGCGTTGCAGACAATCGCTGCCGCGCGCACGGCCGCCAGATGCTGCCGCCGCAGCCCCGACGGCTGCCGGTTGGCGCGGATATTGACGATGCGGAAGGGCTGGCCCGTGATCATGGACAGCGTGAGCGAAGTGCGGAGGATTTGTCCGCCGCCCTCGCCAGTGGAGCCATCCAGTTCAATCATCGCTCACCCTTTCACGCAGACCAACTGCTTCAGCGTATGCACGACTTCCACCAGATCCTGCTGCGCGTGCATGACGGCATCGATGTCCTTGTAAGCCATCGGGATCTCGTCGATCACCGCTTCATCCTTGCGGCACTCAACCCCGCGCGTGGCGCGCTCCTGGTCTTCGCGCGTGAAGCGCCGCTTGGCTTCGTTGCGGCTCATCGTACGGCCGGCGCCGTGGCTGCAGCTGTGGAAGCTCTCCGGATTGCCCTTGCCGCGCACGATATAGCTCTTGGCGCCCATCGAGCCGGGAATGATGCCCATCTCGCCTTCGCGCGCGGACACGGCGCCCTTGCGCGTGACCAGCACGTCGTGCCCGAAGTGGCGCTCCCTTTGCACATAGTTGTGGTGGCAGTTGACGGCTTCCACATGGGTTTCGAACGGTTTTCTGATCACGGTGCGCACAGCCGCGATCAGGTTCTGCATCATCACTTCCCGGTTGATGCGGGCAAAC
>DASWYX010000534.1:0-7679 GCA_036404755.1 Pseudoduganella sp. | reverse complement strand
GCGATGTCCGGATCGATTTCAGGATTCACGGACAGAACGTGCACGATTACCTGCACTTCGTTCATGTAGCCCTCTGGGAACAGAGGACGAATAGGACGGTCGATCAGACGGGAGGTCAGCGTCTCCTTCTCCGAAGGGCGGCCTTCGCGCTTGAAGAAACCGCCAGGGATTTTGCCCGCTGCGTAGGTCTTCTCGATATAGTCAACGGTCAGCGGGAAGAAGTCCTGGCCCGGCTTGGCGTCTTTGCGCGCTACCACGGTAGCCAGCACGACGGTGTCGTCCATCGACACCAGCACCGCGCCGGAGGCCTGGCGAGCGATCTCACCAGTTTCCAGCGTCACGGTATGTTGGCCGTACTGGAAGGTCTTCGTTACTTTGTTAAACATGGGTAATCCCTTTCTATTTGCCGACAGATTTTCAGGAGCTGTCGTTGCACCTCACCACGGGCAGCTTGTGGCCGCCTTTACTGCAAAAAAATTAACGGTCCAAAAAGGCAAAATGCCTGCGACAGCGAACTGACGCAGGCATCTTTCTTAAACCGGGTAACGCAAGTATTACTTACGCAGACCGAGTTTAGCGATCAGGTCGCGGTAACGATTTGCGTCTTTATTCTTCAGGTAAGCCAGCAGGGACTTACGACGGTTAACCATCATGATCAGGCCACGACGGGAGTGGTGATCTTTGGTGTGCTCTTTGAAGTGGGTGTTCAGCTCGTTGATACGTGCGGTCAGCAGAGCTACTTGAACTTCTGGGGAGCCGGTGTCGTTTTGGCCACGGGCGTTGTCGGCGATGATAGCTGCCTTGTTGATGTTTTCAACAGTCATGATTTACCTTTCACATGCGATGCACGGAGTCGCAACCCTGCACATCGTGAACTTCGTTAATGAAACTCCAGCCGGATGGCCGGACGCGGAAGTATAACCGGATTGGGCGTCCATGGCTACGCTTTATGACTAGAATGTGCTCCATGGGGACCAAATTTTTCCGCATCGTTGTCATTCTGACAGTATTGCTGGGCGGCTGCGCCAGCGCGCCCTCCCCCTACGTCGCCCGTACGGACGCCGCCTTTGCCGCCGTCCCCATCGGCAAAGCCACCCGGGAAACCATCCTCGCCACTTTCGGCCCGCCGGATGAAACCATGTATCTGCGCCTCAGGGACTTGCAGGTGTGGAGTTACCGTTATCGCCAGTCCGACGTCTGGTACTCAATGATGCACATCCATTTCGACCGCGACGGCATTGTACGGGAAATGCTTAGCGGCCCCGATCCCGAACGCGACGAGCGCCGGTTCGGCTGGTAACCCCTGCTTTTGTCTGGTCGCGGGCGCGCTGATGGGAGGGAAAAGAGGTGATGCCCGCCCCGTTTTGGAGGCGGGAACGGGCATCGGTGCTGCCAGGAGGAAGACTTAAACCTTATTGGGTACGTTCATTGTGCTTCTTGCGTGCGATGGCGCGGCTGTCGCGGTCTGCTTCGCGCTCCAGCGCGCGGCGCTCCTTCTTCGTCACCACGCCGTCGGCCTTGGCGACCTTCTCGTCATGCTGCAGCTTCGCTTCGCGGCGCTCAAGGTTCTGGGTCTCTTTGGCCGTCAGCTCGCCGGAGCGTACACCTTGCGCGATACGTTCCTGCTGATGCGCCTCGCGCGCATCCAGGCGCGGCGTGGCAGTCTGCGCGAACGCAGGCAGGGTCATGGCGGAGATCACTGCGGTCAGGAGAAGCTTTTTCATTTTCTGGTCCCTTTCGAAGCGGGCGGAGCGCCCATGTGCAATTAACGCGCGCCGCCCCTCAGCCGCGCACGCGCGAGTGTAAGTAATTGCAACGCCAGGACCGGATTCAGAGCTGCGGATTGACGCGCTCTATCTTCGAGTGCAATTTGTTCAGGCCGGAGAGGTACGCTTTGGCGCTGGCGACGATGATGTCCGGGTCGGCGCCGACGCCGTTGACGATGCGGCCGGCGAGGGAGAGGCGCATCGTCACTTCGCCCTGCGATTGCGTGCCGGGGCTGATGCCGTTGATGGAGAACAGCACCAGCTCGGCGCCGCTCTGGGCCTTGCATTCGATGGCGTTGACCACGGCGTCCACCGGACCGTCGCCGGTGCCTTCGCAGGTGTATTCCTGGCCTTCCATCGAGAACACGACCTTCGCGCTGGGCAGCTCGCCCGTCTCCGAGCGCTGCGACAGCGATACGAAGCGGTAATGCTCGCCTTCGGCCGCCTGTTCTTCATCCGACACGAGAGCCATGATGTCCTCGTCGAAGATTTCGGACTTGCGGTCGGCCAGCTCCTTGAAGCGGCTGAAGGCGGCGTTGATCTCCGCCTCGGAATCGAGCTCGATGCCCAGTTCCTGCAGGCGCTGCTTGAAGGCGTTGCGGCCGGACAGCTTGCCCAGCACGATCTTGTTGGCGGTCCAGCCCACGTCTTCGGCGCGCATGATTTCGTAGGTTTCGCGCGCCTTCAGGATGCCGTCCTGGTGGATGCCGGAAGCGTGGGCGAAAGCATTCGCGCCCACGACCGCCTTGTTCGGCTGCACGGCAAAGCCGGTAATCTGCGACACCATCTTCGACGCCGCCACGATCTGCGTCGTGTCGATGCCGCATTCGAGGTTGTAGTAGCCGCCACGCGTGCGCAGCGCCATCACCACTTCTTCCAGCGCCGTATTCCCTGCCCGTTCGCCCAGGCCATTGATGGTGCACTCGATCTGCCGTGCGCCGCCGATCATCACGCCGGCCAGCGAATTGGCCACGGCCAGGCCGAGGTCATTGTGACAGTGGACCGACCAGACGGCCTTGTCCGAGTTGGGGATGCGCTCGCGCAGGCGGCGGATGGTTTCGCCGAACAGTTCGGGCACGGCGTAGCCGACGGTGTCCGGGAAGTTGATCGTGGTCGCGCCTTCGGCGATCACGGTTTCCAGCACGCGGCACAGGAATTCCTCTTCCGAGCGGCTGCCGTCTTCCGGGCTGAATTCGATATCGTCGGTGAATTTGCGGGCGAAGCGGATGGCCTGCCTCGCCTGTTCCAGGACCTGGTCCGGCTCCATGCGCAGCTTCATTTTCATGTGCAGCGGCGAGGTGGCGATGAAGGTGTGGATGCGCTTGCGGGCCGCCGGCTCCAGCGATTCGGCGGCGCGGGCGATGTCGCGGTCATTGGCGCGCGACAGCGAACAGACGGTGGATTCACGGATGGTGGAGGCGATGGCGCGGATCGATTCGAAGTCGCCCTGCGAGGCGGCCGCGAAGCCCGCTTCGATCACGTCCACGCGCAGGCGCTCGAGCTGCTTGGCGATGCGGACCTTTTCTTCGCGGGTCATCGATGCGCCGGGCGACTGTTCGCCATCGCGCAGCGTGGTATCGAAGATGATGAGGCGGTTGGTCATGGTTCATTCTCCCGGATGAAAAAGCCGCCTCGTTTTGGCGTTAGCGGCGTTAGCGGCGTTCGCTTTGGTCCACTGGTTCGTGCGCCGTCTGCACGATGCTCACGGGCTTGCCCTTGGCCAGCCGCACGAAGTACACGACATAGCCGGACAGGCCGTACAGCACAAAGATCGGGAACAGCACCTTCGGCGGATCGATCGAGATCAGCGCGAAGAACAGCGCGATCAGGAACACGGCGATGAAGGGCACCGACTTGCGGAAGTTGATGTCCTTGAAGCTGTAGAACGGCACGTTGGTGACCATGGTCAGGCCGGCGAAGATGGCAATGGTCCACGCCTGCCACGGGTAGATCACGCCGTCCACGTCGAGGTCGACCAGCAGCAGCACGAAGCCGGCCACCAAGGACGCGGCCGCGGGGCTGGGCAAGCCCTGGAAGTAGCGCTTGTCCACCACTTCGATATTGGTGTTGAAGCGGGCCAGGCGCAGCGCGGCGCCGGCGCAATAGACGAAGGCTGCGATCCAGCCCAGCTTGCCCAGGCCGCGCAGCGCGAATTCGTAGATCACCAGCGCCGGGGCGGCGCCGAAGGAAACCATGTCCGACAGGGAGTCATACTGGGCGCCGAATTCGCTCTGGGTATTGGTCAGGCGGGCGACGCGGCCATCGAGTCCGTCCAGCAGCATGGCGACGAAGATGGCCCACGCGGCGTGCTCGAAACGCTGGTTCATGGCCATGACGATCGCAAAGAAGCCGCAGAACAGTGCGCCGGTGGTGAAGGCATTCGGCAGCAGGTAAATGCCGCGCGAACGGGGGCGCGCGCCTTCGGCGTGATGACGGCGCGCAAATCGGCTGAACAGCGACTTGCCGCCAGGCTGTTTGACTCGGCGACGGGGGAATTTGGCCATACTCTTCCATTTATTATTGCCCGGCAACGCGCCGGGGTGTCGCCTATTATAGTGGAGGAGCATGCGCGGCGGATCATATGGGGGCGCTGTGCGCCCCTCCGCCGTGTGTGCGTGACTACTTGAACTTGACCTTGCCGACGACGCGCATGTCGAGTGTGGTCTCGCCCGGCTCAAAACTCGGCTCCGCCACTTCCTGCCCGGCATCCTTGGCAAACGAGCGCGCCATCATCGGCGCGGCGGCGGCCACTTCGCCGCGGGCGTAATTGCCCGAGCCCTCGAAATCGATGGTGTCCAGCTGCGCATCGCCCAGCGGACGACCCATTGCATTGGCGATCGACGCAATGCGCTCGTTCAGGTTCTTGTAGGTCGCCGCAATGCGCTGGTCTTCCAGCTTGCGCGTGGCGGCCGGGCTGAGGCCGAAGTGGATGCCGTTCAGCGTCAGGATCTTCTGCGCCGAGGACACCGTCTTCGGCAGCCCGCCCAGGCTGGTCGTGGTCAGCTGCACGTACTGGCCCACGCGCCAGGCGGTCGGCACGCGCGGCTTCTGCGGCGACGTCATGGGACGCGGCGGCTCCTCCGGATAGACCGGGTAAGTGTAATAGCCCTGGGTCTTGAGCTGCGCCTGCGGGTCTTCCTTCTTCAGGATTTCCAGGCCCTGCTTCATCTTCTGGTTGACGCGCGAAGCGGCAGCGGCCTTGTCCTTGTCCTGCTCTTCGATGGCGAAGGTGGCGACGGCCTGGTCGTTCGGCGCGGTGACCTGTCCGTAGGCCGGCACGATCACGGTGGCGCCACTGGTCGGCACGGATTGCGCGGTGGCGGCCGATGCGCCCAGTACCAGGGCAGCTGCGGCGGCGGTTTTGAGTAAGCTCATTATTGTTCTCCCAAGTGGTGATGGGCGCACTTTAACCGAAATTTTCCTGGCCCCAACTCCAAGATAGTGAACGTTTGTAACAGGGATGACATCATTACGCCTCATGCTTATGGCATCATCGCAGTCGCTTTTCCTAAACAATAAACCCTATGAGCAAATATCTCCTGCCTACCCTGGCGCTGGCCGCCAGCCTCGGTGCGCACGCCGCGCCGGTCAAACAAGAACCGCAACCGAAACTCGTCCTCGTCATCGCCGTGGACGGCCTGCCGCAGGAGCAGGTGACCCGCTACCGCAGCCAGTTCGGCGAAGGCGGTTTCCGCCGCCTGCTGGACCAGGGGGCGTGGTTCAATAACGCGCACCAGGCGCACGGTGTGACCGTGACCGCCGTCGGCCATGCCGCCATCCTGAGCGGCGCCTATCCCTACCAGCACGGCATCATCGGCAATAACTGGATCGACCCGGTCACGCTGAAGAGCGTCTATTGCACCGAGGACCGGAACTACAAATACGTCGGCAATGAAGAAACGGCGCCTTCAGACGGCACCTCGCCCGCCAGGCTGCGCGTGGACACGCTGGGCGACCAGCTGCGCTATGCCACCGGCCAGAAAGCGAAAGTGATCACCGTGTCCGGCAAGGACCGCGGCGCGATCCTGATGGCGGGCAAGAACGGCACCGCCTACATGTACATGGAAAAGTCGGGCAACTTCGCCAGCTCCACCTATTACATGCAGCAGCATCCGCAGTGGGTGCAGACCTACCAGGCCGGCAAGCCGCAGGAGCGCTACTACGGCAAGACGTGGCGCCCGATGCTGGCCGATTCCGCCTATGCCGGCGACGCGGGCGAGCTGCCGAACGTGGCCCTGTACAGCGAGAGCGGCGCACCGGATGCGGTGTACTACAAGCGTCTGAAGGAAAGCCCCTTCCTCGACGAGCTGACGCTGGACTTCGCAAAAGCCGCCGTGGATGGCGAAAACCTGGGCCGGAATCCGGCCGGCGTGCCGGACCTGCTGGGCGTGAGCCTGTCCGCGCATGACCTGGCGAACCACGCGCAGGGCCCGGAGAGCAAGATCTCGCACGACCACCTGCAGCGCCTGGACCGCATGCTGGCCGGTTTCTTCAGCTACCTGGACAAGCGTCTCGGCATGGACAACGTGCTGGTCGTGCTGACCGCCGACCACGGCTTCCCGAACGTGCCCGAGTTCTCGTCCGGCACCCAGCACATCGAGGCGCAGCGCATCGACAGCAAGAAGCTGGTGGCCGACCTGAACGCCCACCTGAGCGCGAAGTACGGCATCGACAAGATGGTATCCGCCTACCTGATGCCGAACATTCACCTGGACTACGCCCAGATCGCCGCGGGCAAGCTGTCGCGTGAAGAAGTCGAGAACGAGGCGGCGCGCTTCGTTCTGAAGCAAACGGGCATCGCCGACGTGTTCACCCGCACCCAGTTCGAAAACGGCGCCGTGACCGGCACCCGCATTGCGACGCTGATGCGCCGCGGCTGGAACCGCGAGCTGTCCGGCGACCTGATGCTGGTCGTGAAGCCCTACTGGTACTTCGGCAGCGGTTCCACCGGCACCTCGCACGGCGCGCCATATGCCTACGACACCAATGTGCCGCTGATCTTGATGGGCAAGCAGTGGGTCAAGCCGGGCGCCTACTCGCAATACGCCGAAGTGGTCGACATCGCCCCCACCCTCTCCTTCCTGCTGCGCGTCCGCCCGCCCGCCGGCGCCGAAGGCCGCGTCCTCACCGAAGCCCTCCGCTGATCCCCTACGCCCTTGCGCTACGCCAAAACGCGTAGCGCAAACGGGCGATATAGTCCTTTTCCTGTTCCTTCATAACAGGAGAGGCAAATGGCTTATATCTGCTCCAAAGCTGCCGACATCCGCCCCAAAGCTGCCGACCTGCAGGACAAGCCCATGGTCGGCAATCACCAATGCGTCGCACTCGTTCGCAGCTGCACCGGCGCGCCGCCAGCACTCGCCTGGCGCGAAGGTGATCCGGTCATTGGCAACCCAAACCTTAAGATTGGCACTGCAATAGCCACATTTGTCAAAGGCCGGTACCCCAACAGAAGTCACGGAAATCACGCGGCACTTTACATGGGGGACGCTCTGGGCGGAATCTACGTCTGGACCAATGGAAAGGGAAAAAAGCCGCTACGATAAGCAAGCGGTTCATTCAATCTCTCGGACGCGACAAGCAAGGCAACTTCATCCGCCCCAGCAATAATGCTGATGCATTTTCGGTGATCGAATGAGGCTGTATTTGCCCTGTCATCTCGTTCTGGCGGCAATACCAGCCTTGGCGTCAGCCGTACCGGCAGAAATTACCTGCCCGGCTGCGCTGCCACGTGGTGACCTCACACTGAACCAGGCTGTCGAGGGCTGGCATTTTTATGCGGCGTCGCCGCTGTACCTGCACAGCGCGGCGCCGATGGCAACTCCGCCGGAAAAGCTGGGCCACCTCATCGAGGACAGCCACCGCAAGCGCAAAGACGAGGAAATCTATACCTACCGGCTCGAGGGCCCTTTC
>DASWYX010000533.1:0-3300 GCA_036404755.1 Pseudoduganella sp. | reverse complement strand
CCGATCCACGTCGCCACCGTCAGCGGCAGGCAGCAGGCCACCATGGCGCGCCAGTCGCGGTAGGCGATGAAGACCAGGATCAGGATGGCAGCGTACACATAAGCCATCATTGGCGCCTCGCTCGCCTCAAGCACTTCGTTGGTGGCTGCCTGCACGCCGGCGTTGCCGCTGGCCAGACGCACGGCCACGCCATCCAGGTGATTCGTTTCGCGGAAGGCCTTGACCGCCGCAACCACGCCCTTGATGGTGGTAGCGCGATGGTCCGGCAGGTAGAGGTTCACTCCCTGCACGCGGCAGTCGTTCGACGACAGGCCGGCAATCCGGTTGTTCACGCCCTGGAACTGCGAACCGAGGCCGTGCGCATCACGCGTGACGGTGGCCATCTTCGGATTGCCTTCGTTCAGGCCGGCGTTATACAGCTTGAGCTGCCCGGCCAGCGAATCGGTCGACACCACGCCCGGCACGCTGCGCATCTGCCATTCGAAATCGTCTACGAACAGCAACTGGT
The DNA here is from genome assembly GCA_036404755.1 of Pseudoduganella sp. Taxonomy (GTDB): domain Bacteria; phylum Pseudomonadota; class Gammaproteobacteria; order Burkholderiales; family Burkholderiaceae_D; genus Rugamonas. Next base: position 2,792 of record DASWYX010000533.1, on the reverse strand, counting down.
CCGCCCTCGAGCACACTTCGCCGGGATGCTGCGGCGTGGCCTCAAAGACGACCGTGAGCCAGTCCAGCCCCACGTCGAAGCGGTCCACGATTGCTGCGGCGTCCTGGTTGTAGCGGGACTCGGCGCGCAACTCCGGCGCCCCGCCCTGCAGGCTGCCGATATGGCGGCCCTGGCTTTGCCAGAACGCGAGGACAAACACCAGTGCCCCGGCCAGCGTGACCAGCAAGGCATTACGCGGCTGCGCGATGCGCGCCAGCACGCCCAGCCAGGCGCCATGGCGCTCGCGGCGCGCCAGCGCTTTCCTCGCAAACTCCGGCGTGAAGTGGAAGAAGGAGGCCGCGACCGGCAGCATCATCAGATTGGTGAGAATCTTGTAGCCGACGCCGATTGCCGCCGTAATGGCCAGTTCGCGGATCATGGGAATCGGGATCAGGGCCAGGGTGACGAAGCTCACGAACGCCGTGATCAAGGCGAGCGTGCCGGGAATCAGCAAGCCAGTGAAGCTGCGCCGCGCCGCTGCCAGCGGATCGGCGCCCGCCGCCACTTCCCGGACGATGAAGTTGATTTGCTGGATGCCGTGCGACACGCCGATTGCGAAGACCAGGAAGGGCACCAGGATTGCCAGCGGGTCGAGCCCGAAGCCAAGCAGGTGCAGCGTGCCGAATTGCCAGACCAGCGACGTCAGCGAGCACGCCAGCGGCAGCAGGGTCAGGCGAATCGAGCGGCAATACCAGTAGACTGCGCCGGCCGTCAGCAGGAAGGCAATGGCAAAGAAGCGCGTCACTTCGTCCGACCGGTCGGCGATATCGCCGATCTGCTTGGCGAATCCGATGATCTCGATCTCCACCTTTGCATTCTCGAACTGGCGGCGGATCTTGTCCTCAAGCAGGCGGTTGAACTCGTTGTAGACGAGCTTTTTCCCCGTACGCGGATCGTTGTCCACCAGCCCGGCCGTAATCAGTGCGCTGGTCTGGTCACGTGCCACCAGCGTGCCGATATGGCCGCCGGCCGTAGCCCTCTGGCGCATTTTTGCGATCACATCAGTCGACAGCTTCGCCGGCACGATATCGCCGCCCGCCACGGGTTCGGCCTGGAAACCATCTTCCGTGATTTCAGTGAAGAAGACATTGGGCGTCCACAGCGAAGTGACGCTGGTGCGATCCACGCCCGGCAGATAGGTGACGGCTTCGGTGACGCGGAGCACCTGGGCCAGCGCCGCCGCATTCCAGATATCGCCCTGCCGCGCATGGACAGCGATGGTCAGGCGGTTAGCGCCGAAAAGCTGGTCGCGGTATTTGTCGAAGGTCTGGATGTACTCGTGACCTTGCGGCATTTGCTTCTCGAAGCCTGCCTCGAGATGGAGCTTCGTCGCCAGCATTCCCATCAGCGCGGTGAATGCCGCCAGCGCCAGCAGGAAGGTCCGGCGATGCCCGAACAGCGCCTTTTCCAGGCGTGAGATCAGATTGAGCATGATCAGAACGAGGAGCTAAGGCTGACGGACATGAAATTGCGGTCGCGCAGCAGGTTGCTTGCACCACCACCCCAGTTCTGCGTGAAGTCGACGCGCAGCTTCGTTTCAGGCTTGGTCTTGAAGTCGAGCGTTGCGCCGAGGACCACGGCGCCCGCGCCTTTGACGAAGCCCGGCGTAGCCGTCGCCGAGATACCGGACAAGCCCTGCGACACTGCGATATCCGGCGACAGCGAGGCACGCGTGCCGAAGATATTGGGATAGGTCAGCCCGGCCGCGACCACCATGCCCCATGAAGCCCTGGTCGGCAGCCTGTAGTCGGCCGTCGCGGCATAGGGAATGTCCTGGCCGAACTTGAGTTTCGGGTAGTAGGCGACAGCCGTTTCGGCGGTGATCGTCCCTTCGCTGGCGCCCAGCGCATGCAGCAGGCCGCCCAGCGAACCCGATGGCGACAGGATGTGGATGCCGGTCAAATGCCACTGGTAGTGCTGGGTGTCCACCCAGCCCTGGCAGCGGTGGCCAACCGGCGCAACCGTGAAATCGGCCAGCGCATTGCAGTAGTGGCGGTTGGCGGGATCGATGACGGCGCTGGGGTCGATCGCCACGCCGTCCCTGGGCCGGTAGGACAGCTCGGTGCCGATGGCCCACTCACCCGCCTGGAAGTTATACGACACGCCGAACAGCTGGCGGTTCTTGCCGTAATCAAGCGCCGCTTCCCAGCCAAAGGGGTTGCTTGGCGCCCCCGTCACCTGGTAGCTCACGAAGGGGACCTTATCGCTGTAGCGATAGTAATAGACCCCCAGCTCATTGCCGCTGCCGGGGAACTGGTAGCGCAGCGCGGCGCCGCCCTGCCCGTTTTTTGGCATGCGGTCGGCGCCGCGCGGGATAAGGTTCATGTCGGCCGGAGCGCCGATCATCTGCATGACGGAGGCCGGCAGGTACAGGCCGCGCCCGCCCCGGCCAACGAAATCGCTGGTCGAGAAGAAGGTGCCCGGCGCATCGAAGGCAAAGCTGTTCCACTTCCACTGGTAGTAGCCTTCGATGCCCAGCCCCGGTGCAAGTGCGAAGCTGGCCGACACCATGGGCGAAGGAATGAACAGGATCTTCAGCGGCGTGCCGGGCTGGTGGGCGGCCGGCAGGTACAGGGGATTGATCGAATTGATGCCGCCTGTGATGAACAGGTTCTCGCCCCAGCTCAGCACCTGGTTGCCGACGCGGATGCGCGCCTCCCTGCCGGCGATATCGAATTTCTTGTTGATGTAGGCGTCCAGCCAGCGCGGATTGCCGTCGGCGAAGTCCTTCGCGTCCGGATCGAGGGGATTGT
>DASWYX010000532.1:0-19375 GCA_036404755.1 Pseudoduganella sp. | reverse complement strand
CCTAGTTTCCCGCGACTTTGGCGTCCCGATCAAGGACGACCACGGCGGCACGGAGTAGCCAGCGCGGTGCTGCCATGCGCCTGCGCCCTTGAGTCCCTAGGCCCGGCCGGGCATAAGGACAGCCAATTCGAGCAATAAAATCCCGAACCAGCCCAAGGATTTACGATGCCGCCCTATCGTTCCCGCACCACCACCCATGGCCGCAACATGGCGGGCGCCCGCGGCCTCTGGCGCGCGACCGGCATGAAGGACGGCGATTTCGGCAAGCCGATCATCGCCGTGGTCAACAGCTTCACCCAGTTCGTGCCGGGCCACGTGCACCTGAAGGACCTGGGCCAGCTGGTGGCGCGCGAGATCGAAGCGTCCGGCGGCGTCGCCAAGGAATTCAACACGATCGCCGTCGACGACGGCATCGCCATGGGGCACGGCGGCATGCTGTACTCTCTGCCATCGCGCGACCTGATCGCCGATTCGGTGGAATACATGGTCAACGCGCACTGCGCGGACGCCATGGTCTGCATCTCCAACTGCGACAAGATCACCCCGGGCATGCTGATGGCCGCCATGCGCCTGAATATTCCGGCGGTGTTCGTGTCCGGCGGCCCGATGGAAGCGGGCAAGGTGATCAAGGCCGTCAACGGCGGCGAGAAGATCATCAAGCTGGACCTGATCGACGCCATGATCAAGGCGGGCGATTCCTCGGTATCCGACGCCGACGTGGCGGAGACCGAGCGTTCGGCCTGTCCTACCTGCGGTTCCTGCTCCGGCATGTTTACCGCGAACTCGATGAACTGCCTGACCGAGGCGCTGGGCCTGTCGCTGCCGGGTAACGGCACCATCGTCGCCACCCACGCCGACCGCAAGGAACTGTTCCTGCGCGCCGGCCGCCTGATCGTCGAACTGGCCAAGCGCCACTACGAAGGCGACGATTACTCGGTCCTGCCGCGCAACATCGCCAGCCGGACCGCGTTCGAAAACGCGATGGCGCTGGACGTCTCGATGGGCGGCTCCACCAATACCGTGCTGCACCTGCTGGCCGCAGCGCATGAAGCGCAAGTCCACTTCACGATGGCCGATATCGACCGCATTTCGCGCAAGGTGCCCTGCCTGTGCAAGGTCGCGCCGATGACGGACAAGTTCCACATCGAAGACGTGCACCGCGCTGGCGGCATCATCGCCATCCTGGGCGAGCTGGCGCGCGCCGGGTTGCTGGATGTGTCGCAGCACACGGTTCACAGCAAGAATATCGGCGAAGCGATCGAGAAATACGATATCAAGCGCAGCGACGACCAGGCGGTGCACCAGTTGTTCCGTGCCGCGCCGGGCGGCGTGCCGACCCAGGTGGCGTTCTCGCAATCGGAGCGCTATGCCTCGTCCGACACGGATCGCGCGACCGGCTGCATCCGCGACCTGGAACACGCTTACTCGAAGGATGGCGGCCTGGCTGTGTTGTATGGCAATATCGCCGAGAAGGGCTGCATCGTGAAGACCGCGGGTGTGGACGAGTCCATCCTGAAGTTCAGCGGCAAGGCGCGCGTGTTCGAGAGCCAGGATGAGGCGGTGGAAAACATCCTTGGCGACAAGGTGCAGGCGGGCGATGTCGTGATCATTCGCTATGAAGGGCCGAAGGGCGGTCCGGGCATGCAGGAAATGCTGTACCCGACTTCCTACATCAAATCCAAAGGCCTGGGCAAAGCCTGTGCGCTGTTCACGGACGGCCGCTTCTCGGGCGGCTCCTCCGGCCTGGTTATCGGACACGCATCGCCGGAAGCGGCGGAAGGCGGCGCGATCGGCCTGGTGCAGGAAGGGGACATGATCGACATCGACATCCCGGCCCGCACCATCAACCTGCGCGTGACCCCCGAAGAACTGGCGCATCGCCGTGCGCAGATGGAAGAGCGTGGTGCGGACGCATGGAAGCCGGTGAACCGCCAGCGCGTGGTCTCGCAAGCCCTGCAAGCGTACGCCGCGCTGACCACCTCCGCCGACCGCGGCGCCGTCCGCGACCTCACCCAGCTCCGCCGCTAACACCCTGGGGTCAGATCCGACATTCGGACACGAGCTGAGCACTGAGAAGGGCCGTAGAGTGACTACGGCCCTTTTGCATTTCTGGTGAGGTCGCTGGGAATTGGAATATTCTGCCAATGCGTGCGCGTGCTGCGCATTGTTCAACCTCCAGATGGGGTACTGCCGAGTTCGTGTCCGAATGTCGGATCTGACCCCATGGCGTTATTTCTTTTTCTTGTCGCCGAAGCTTTGCTTGACGCGCTCTTTGCGGCGTTGCGCGTCGACGTCGTGGGCTTTGCGCTTGTCGAGGCCGAGCATGGGTTCGATGAATTCGAACCACAGGAAGGCCACGCCCATCAGGCCGACAATCCACCACCACGACAGGGCGGCGAATTTCCATACTTCGAAGTAACGCAGCAAACATAGTGCTACGATAATAATGATGATTGGCAATTGCATTCTCCTTGTCTGCTATCATCTTACAAAAGATTTGACTTAACGTGGAGCAATATTCGCAGCGCGGTCAACCCTGGCGGCAGCGTCCGCGTTGATCTGGCACAAGCCTGCGTCTTACCTTTTAGAATTCGCAGGATTTATTTTGGAGAAAATGATGAAACGTTCCCTGATGGTTGGTATGTTGCTCGCTTCCGCATTCGCCTCGCAAGCTGCACTCGCTAATCCGGACCTGGCCAAGGCCAAGAATTGCATGGCTTGCCACGCTGTTGCAAACAAGCTGGTTGGCCCTGCGTTCAAGGATGTTGCTGCGAAATACGCCGGCCAGAAAGACGCCGAGGATAAGCTGGTCCAAAAAGTGATCAAGGGCGGTTCCGGTTCCTGGGGCGCCATCCCGATGCCTGCCAACCCGCAGGTGAACGAAGCTGAAGCGCGCACCCTGGTGAAATGGGTGCTGGCGCAGAAATAATCGACGCGCCATTAAAGAAAAAGCCGGGCTAGCCCGGCTTTTTTTTATTTCACGACTTCGAGCCGTGATTTCTTGCCATTCTTGTAGGTGAACAAGGTCAGCGCGCCGTCCTTGATGTCGCCGTACTGGTCGAAGGCGATCAGGCCGCTGTTGCCGGCGTATTTCACCTTGAACAGGTAGGGCAGGTACTTGGCCGGGTCGGCGGACTTGGCATCGGCCATGGCCGTGGCCATCGCCATCACCGCATCGTAGCCGTACGGCGCGTAAATCTGCACATCCTTGCCGAAACGCTTCTTGTAGCGCTCGCCGAATTCGACGATTTTCTTTTCCTGCTCCGGCGTCACGCCGCCCGCCTCGGCACAGGTGACGATATCGTCCGCATTGCCGGCCAGCTTGGGCATGGCTTCCGTGCAGATGCCGTCGCCGCCCATGAACCTGGCCTTGATGCCCAGCGCCTTCATCTGGCGCAGCAGCGGGCCGCCGACGGAGTCCATGCCGCCGAAGAACACCAGGTCGGGATTCTTGCCGCGAATACTGGTCAGGATGGCGTTGAAATCGGTGGCCTTGTCGTTGGTGAACTCCTTGGCCACGATCTGCACGCCGGGCGCCTTGCGGGCCGACTTCATGAACTCATCCGCCACACCCTGGCCGTAAGCCGTGCGGTCGTCGATCACCGCGATCTTTTTCGCGCCCAGCTTGCCCACCGCGTACTGGCCCAGCGAAGAGCCGAGCTTGTTGTCGTTCGCGACCACGCGGAAGGTGGTGTTGAACTTCTGGTGGGTGTAGACGGGGCTGGTGGCCGAGGCCGAGATCTGCGGGATGCCCGCGTCGTAGTAAATCTTGGACGCCGGGATCGAGGTACCGGAAGTCTGGTGGCCGATCACGCCGTTGACCTTGCTGTCCACCAGCTTTTGCGCGGCGGCCGTAGCCTGCTTGGGCTCGCCGGCATCGTCTTCGGACAGCAGCACGAACTTGACCGCTTTGCCATTGATCTTGAAGCCTTTGGCATTCAGGTCGTCGACGGCCATGCGGGCGCCGTTGCCGGTGTCCGTGCCCAGGTGGGCGGACTGGCCGGACAGCGGTCCCACATAGCCGATCTTGACGGTGTCCTGCGCATAGGCGCCGCCCGCCAGGGCCAGCGCCGCGCCTGCAGCGATGAGTTTTCTTTGCATTACTTCACAACTTCCATTTGGGTTTTCTTGCCGGCCTTGTAGGTGTACAGGGTCAGCGCGCCATCCTTGATGTCGCCGTACTGGTCAAAGGCGATCGGGCCGGTTACGCCCTGATGCTTGATCTTGGCCAGAAATGGCAGGTATTTGGCCGGCTCGGAGGAATTGGCTTCCTGCATCGCCTGCACCATCGTCATGATCGCGTCGTAGACATACGGTGCGTACAGCTGCACCTCCTGGCCGAACTGCTTCTTGTAGCGGGCGCGGAATTCGTCGATGCTCTTCGCCTGGTCGGCCGGCACGCCGCCCGCTTCCGCGCAGGTGACCACGCCGTCGGCCGCAGCGCCGGCGGACAGCCGGTACAGCGCGTCGGTGCAGACGCCGTCACCGCCCATGTATTTCGCATTGATGCCCAGCGCCTTCATCTGGCGCAGCAGCGGGCCCCCGACCGAGTCCATGCCGCCGAAGAAGACCAGATCCGGGTTTTTGGACTTGATATTGGTCAGGATGGCGTTGAAATCGGTGGCGTTCGCGTTGGTGAATTCCTTGCCCACGATTTGCACACCCGGCAAGGCCTTCTTCGCGCCTTTGACGAACTCTTCAGCCACGCCCTGGCCATAGGCGGTGCGGTCGTCGATCACGGCGATTTTCTTTGCGCCCAGCTTTTGCACGGCATACGCGCCCAGGGTGCCGCCCAGCTTGTTGTCATTCGCAACCACGCGGAAGGTGGTGTTGAATTTTTGCTTGGTATAGACGGGGGAGGTGGCTGCCGGGGAAATCTGCGGGATGCCTGCGTCGTAGTAGATCTTGGAGGCGGGGATGGTGGTGCCGGAATTCAGGTGGCCGATCACGCCCTGTACCTTGGCGTCCACCAGCTTTTGCGCGGCATTGGTGCCCTGCTTGGGGTCGCCTGCATCGTCCTCATACTGGATGACGAACTTGACCGGCTTGCCGCCGATCTTGATGTTCTTGGCGGTCAGGTCTTCCACGGCCATCTTGGCGCCGTTTTCCATGTCCTTGCCGAGGTGGGCGTTCGCGCCGGATACCGGGGCGACGTGGCCGATCTTGATGATTTCCTGCGCATAGGCGGCACCGGTGGCAAAGGCCATGGCGATGGCAACTGGAATCAACTTGCTGGTCAACTGCATAGGTAATTCTCCAAGAAAAATTGCAGACAGCACAAGGTACAACAAAATTAATAATTGGCAAAGCGGGAATTTCCGCTTTGTATTTAACGTTTGTCGTCCTGTTGTGGTGCACTTGCCTGGAGATGGGCGATTTCCTGTTGCACGGCGCGGGTGACGATCTTGCCCAGGGTGTCGTGCAGGCCGGCGCGGAGTTCTTCCGTCAGCCGGCGCAGGGCACGGTCCAGCACTTCTTCCATGCTGTCGTTGATGCGCTGCTCGAGCACGAAGTCGACGCGCGCCGTCAGTTGCTGCAGGACGCTGTGGCTGACCTGGCGTTCGAGGCGCTCCCAGTCGAGCGGCTCAGCAGGCGCGGGCGTGGCCGGCTTTTGGGCGGCCGGTTCGGCCGGCAGGGGAGGACGCGCGGCGTCCAGCTCGGAAGTGTCGGCGGGCGGGAGCGAGGTCGCAGCTGCCGGCAGTGGCGCGGGCGCATCGGCGGCGGCGCCAGCTGCGCGGTAGGGCCACGCGGCAGGATGGGCGCTGGCGTCGCCGGCGGGCGCGGGTTGTTCGGCGGTGGGAGCCTGAGCGGGAGCCGCGGATTGGTCCTGGAAGACTTCGGTGAGGACGGGGATGCTGGCGTCGAACTTGCTCATGGCTTGCCTATGGTGAGATGGGACGGCTGGAATTCCTGGCGCTTGTAGGCGACGAAGCGCTGCCGGCCAGCGGCGGCGTCGGCTTCGTCGGTGGAGATCACTTCGATCAGGCGCGGGAAATTCTCGAACTGGGCCGGCGCGCGGCGCGCCAGGTTCACGAGCAGGTCGGCCTCGGGCAGCTCCACGTCATCGCTATCGGCCAGCACGATGGCCGAATCGGGCGCCTTGGGATCGTTGACGTGGGCGTGCGGCAGGAAATCCACATCGGAAAAGGTCCACAGCGCATGGTCGAGCGCCGCCAGTTGCTCCGCATCCTCCGTCATCACGACGATGCGGTTGCGGGCGGTGTAGGCTTTGCGCAGGAGGCGGCAGGCATAGGCGATCTTGTCCGCCACATTGCTGTGGAAATCAATCTGGGTCATCTTAAAACTGGAAATTCGGCGGAGCGTTGTCCGGTTGTCGCGCACGTCGGCGCGCTGCTTCTTCGGTGGCGGCGCGGGCTGCGTCCAGCTCCGCGGCGCGGGCGGCCTGCTCGGGCGACGGCTGCTTCGGCGGCGCGGCAGCCACCGGCGGCGGGTTCTGGTAGCCCGGCGGCAGGGCGGTGATGGTCGGGTAGCCGGCGCCGGTCAGCAACTCATCCCAGGTCTGGGACTCGAAACCGATCTGCTTCGTGCGGCCGACCAGCAGCAGCGGCAGCTGGCCGTCGCTGCCCGCGGCCTTCAGCGCCGCGTGGTCTTCGGCCGTACTTATGGTGCGTTCGCGGAAGGGAATGCCGCGCGTGTTCAGCAGCGCGCGGCCCTGCTCGCAGCCGGGACAATTGGCCGCCGTATACAGCACCACCGGCCGGGCGCGTGCCGGCTCCGCCAGCTCGGGCGGCAGCTCGGCGCCGGCGCCGCCGGTAGCGAAGTTCTTCACCTCGGCCTTCTTCGCGGATGCGGGCGGCGGCGTGTCCGTGTAATGGGTCACGCCTTTCGCATCCTTCCACTTGTACATCTGCGCCTGCGCCACGCCAGCAGCGCACAGCAACAGGAGCAGGGCAGCGCGGCGCATGCTCATTTTCGTGCTCATGCCGCCATGCCGCTGTGGCGCAGCAGCGCGTCGATGGTGGGCTCGCGGCCGCGGAAGGCCGTGAACGATTCCAGCGCGGGGCGCGAGCCGCCAACGGCCAGGATCTCCTGCTGGAAGCGCTTGCCCGTTTCGGTGGACATCTTGCCGCCATCCAGCGCCGCCGCTTCCTCGAAGGCAGCGTAAGCGTCCGCGGACAGCACCTCGGCCCATTTGTAGCTGTAATAGCCCGCCGCATAGCCGCCGGCGAAGATATGGCCGAAGGAATTCTGGAAGCGGTTGAAGGACGGCGGAATGATCACCGAGAACTTGCGGCGCACTTCGTCGATCACATCCTGCACCGACTTGCCGCTGTCCGGCTTGTAGTCGTAGTGCAGGTGCATATCCAGCAGCGAGAACTCCACCTGGCGCAAGGTCTGCAGGCCGGACTGGAAGTTCTTCGCGGCCAGCATCTTGTCGTACAGCGCGCGCGGCAGCGGCTCGCCGGTGTGGACGTGGGCCGTCATATGGCTCAGCACATCCCACTCCCAGCAGAAGTTTTCCATGAATTGCGACGGCAGTTCCACCGCATCCCACTCCACGCCGGAACTGCCGGACACCGCCAGCTCTTCCACCTGCGTCAACATATGGTGCAGCCCGTGGCCGAATTCGTGGAACAGCGTGATCACTTCATCGTGCGTGAACAGCGAAGGCTGCAGCTTGCCGTCGATGACGGCGGGCTCGGTGAAGTTGCAGGTCAGGTAGGCGACCGGCGTTTGCAGCTGGCCTTCCTTCATGCGGCGGCCGCGCGCATCGTCCATCCAGGCGCCGCCGGACTTGCCGGCGCGGGCGTACAGGTCCAGGTAGAACTGGCCAATCAGCTTGCCATCGCGTTCGATGCGGTAGAAGCGCACATCCTTGTGCCATGCCGGCGCTTCGTCCGGCACGATGGATACATTGAACAGGTTCTGCACCAGCTTGAACAAGCCGTCGATCACCTTATTCTCGGGGAAGTACTGCTTCACTTCCTGGGCCGAGAAGGCGTAGCGGTGCTGCTGCAGTTTTTCGGACGCGTAGGGCAGGTCCCAGGCTTGCAGGTCCTTGATGCCCAGCTCCTGAGCGGAGAATTGCTGCAGCTCGGCCAGGTCTTTCTCCGCGAAGGGGCGCGCGCGTTTTGCCAGGTCTTCGAGGAAGCTGATCACCTGCTCGGGGCTCTGCGCCATCTTCGGCACCAGGGACACTTCGGCGAAGTTCTTGTAGCCCAGGAGCTGGGCTTCCTCTTCGCGCAGCTTCAGCAGGGTGACGATGTTTTCCGTGTTGTCCCACTTTTCGCGCTCGCTGAACATATCGCCCAGGCTGGAGGCCTTGGTGGCGTTGGCGCGGTAGACTTTTTCGCGCAGCGCGCGGCTGTCGGCGAATTGCAGGATCGGGTAGTAGGACGGGAAGTGCAGCGTGAACATGAAGCCCTGCTTGCCTTCCTTCTCGGCCAGCGCTTTCGCGGCCGCCTTGACGTCTTCCGGCAGGCCGGCCAGTTCGGCTTCGTCTTCGATCAGCATCTTCCAGTCATTGGTCGCGTCCAGCACGTTCTCGCTGAAGCGGGTGGACGTGGCCGCGTGCTGTTCCTGGATATCGGCGAAGCGTTCTTTCTTGTCCGCCGGGAGCTCGGCGCCGCCCATGCGGAAGTCGCGGATCGCATTGTCCACGATGCGCTTGCGCGCCGGGGACAGGGTGGCGAATTCGGGGCTGGCGCGCAGGGCTTTGTATTTTGCGAACAGGTTCTCGTTCTGGGCCAGGGCGGTCCAGAATTCGGTCACCTTCGGCAGGTTCTCGTTGTAGGTGGCGCGCAGTTCGGGCGTGTCCACCACGTTGTTGAGGTGACTGACAATGCCCCAGGCACGGCCCAGCAGCTCGGTGGCGTTCTCCAGCGGGGTCACGAAGTTATCCCAGGTGACCGTGTCGCTTGGCTGCTCCAGCGTGGCCACGGCTTCGCGGTTTTTCGCCAGCAGGTGCTCGACGGCGGGGGTAACGTGTTCCGGCTTGATCGCGTCAAAACGCGGCAGGCCGGAGAAGTCCAGCAGCGGGTTGTCGGTCATTTTTCTCTCTCTCCAATCTGTTAGACCCGAAAACCGGGTCAGACCCAAGGGTCAGACCCTGATTCGCGGCGGCCGCGGGCCCAAGGGGCGGACCCAGGTGTTCGGTTTTAAACGCGCTCAGCCGACTCAATCGTATTCATCAGCAGCATGGTAATCGTCATCGGCCCCACGCCGCCCGGAACCGGGGTGATATGGGAAGCGACTTCCTTGATGCCATTGAAGTCCACATCGCCGCACAGCTTGCCGTTATCGTCGCGGTTCATGCCCACGTCGATCACCACGGCGCCAGGCTTCACCATATCAGCAGTCAGCGTATTACGGCGGCCGACTGCAGCCACGACCACGTCCGCCTGGCGGGTGTGGTAGCCCAGGTCCGGCGTTGCGCTATGGCAGATGGTGACGGTGGCATTGGCTTGCAAGAGCAGCAGGCCCATAGGCTTGCCCACGGTGTTCGAGCGGCCGATCACCACGGCGTGCTTGCCGCGCAGGTCGATGCCGGTCGATTCGATCAGCTTCATGCAGCCGTACGGCGTGCAGGGACGGAAACCTTCCAGGCCGGTCATCAGTTCGCCGGCGCTCAGCACAGAATAGCCGTCCACGTCCTTCGAGGTGGAAATGGCTTCGATCACCTTGTGCGGATTGATATGCTTCGGCAGCGGCATCTGCACCAGGATACCGTGGATGGTCGGGTCTTCGTTGAGCGCTGCAATGCGCTCCAGCAGCGCCTGTTCGGTCAGGTCGGCATCGTACTTCTCGAGCAGGGAATGGATGCCGACGTCGCCGCAGGCTTTCACCTTGTTGCGCACGTAAACATGGCTGGCCGGGTCTTCGCCGACCAGGATCACGGCCAGGCCGGGCTGCTTGCCTTGGGCGGTGAGGGCGGCAGCGCGGGTAGCGATTTCGGCGCGCAGTTTTTGGGAGAGGGCGATTCCGTCGATCAGTTGTGCAGACATGATTTTGGTGGGTGGGATGTAAAACCGCCATTATAAAGCCGTCGCCCTCCCGGCGCGGCTGCGCTAAGATGGTGCACGCTCATTACCAACACTCTTGCTTGCTCTTTTTGCATCGGAATCAATGCTGCGATCTTTGATGCTTTTGCTTGCACTGCTGGCATCCGGCCCGGTTTTCGCCCTGGACGTGGTGATTTTCGACCGTCCCACGGCGCCCAGCGACCGACGGCTGGAATTTCCCATTGCCGTGCTGCGCGCTGCCATGGAGCGCAGTTCGCCGGAGTTCGGTCCTTACCGGATCGATTTTGCGGTGGCGCCGATGGCCCGCCAGCGCATGTTCCAGGCGCTGAAGGATGGCGATTTGATCAACGTGGCGACCTCCCTGGCGAACGCTCAATGGGCGCGTGAGCTGCTGTCCGTGCAGGTGCCGGTGGACCTGGGCTTGCAGTGCTGGCGGATCGCGCTGATTGACGCTTCCAGGCAATCCTGGCTGAACCGCCTGTCCGGGCCTTCGGAGCTGAAGCAGATGCGGGCCGGCGTGGGGCAGACGTGGGTCACGCAGCGGGTGTTGCGCGAGAACGGCTTCCGCGTCGTTTCCGGCGGCAGCTATGACGGACTGTTCGAGATGCTGATGGCCGGGCGCTTCGATTATTTTCCCCGCGGAGTCAACGAGATCTTCGGCGAACTGGATGCTCACCGTAGCCAGTTTCCCACGCTGGCAGTGGAAGAGCGCTTCCTGCTGCATGACCGGGTTCCGACCTTGTTTTATGTCTCCCCCCAGGCGCCGCGCTTGCAACGCCGCCTTAGCGCCGGCATGGAATCGCTGCTGAAAGACGGTACGCTGGAGGCGATGATGCTGAAACACTTCCGGCAGGACTTGCAGCGCGCCCGCCTGTGCAAGCGCGAGCAGATCGAGTTGAGTAACAGCGAGCTCGATCCGGCCCTCCTCGAACGCAAGGATATTTGGTTTGATCCAATGGACAAGCGGCATGGCCTTTGCCCGTCCCGCTAAGCGCCCGCGCTGCTTCCTAGTCGCCGCGTTGGCCGCGCTGTGCGGACGCAGGCGGATCGAGCTGCCCAGCAGGTAGCTCGATCCTGCGCTGGTTGCGCGGCGCGAGCTGTGGCTGGACCCTTTCGATCCGCGCCACGGCTTTTGCGCTTCGTCAGGCCGCTGAGTTCTTCAGGCCCAGCACGTCGATGCGTTGAATGCTTGGCGGTCCGGTGAATAGCTCGGGCGCGCTGGCCATCAGTGCGGCGGCAATCTTGCCCGCCAGGTGGGCCTGGCGGCCTTCTTCGGTCTCGAATGCGTCGAACACGCCGAACACGCGGTCGGAGAGTTTCAGCGCGAACCAGAGCTTGGTTTCCGGCTCTTCCCGGGAGAGGACGAGGCCTTGCTGCAGGAATTGTTCGACAGCGGCTTCCTTGCCTGGTTTGGCCTCGAAGCGTGCGAAGAGTGCGTACTTGATCATGTTCGGTCTCCTTTGAGTGGTTGATGTGAGGAGAACTTGCAGAGCGCGTCCCTGATGAGACACGGGCGGAATTGACTCTTTTGGAATCGATCTCGCCAAGCGTATCAGGTAGTGGCGCTGGAGGGCGTTCGACACGGACTGCATGCTATTGGGACTGGGCTTGCGCGAAATACGGGGGTGATTCCTGCGCTTGCACCGCCGTGTGGGCGCCGCCGGGGACGTGTACCGGTCCGGCGACCGGTACGGTTCCGGTGCGGCGGTGGGGAAGTGTGTAGGGACTGTGTTGGTCAGTCGCGATAAAGTACTGATAACATCCGCATAGAGAGCCCCCCATGTCCCCCGACCAGCTGCTTGCCTTCTGCACCTTCGCCCTGATCGCGTCGATCACGCCGGGCCCGAACAATATGATGATCATGGCTTCCGGCCTGAATCATGGCTTTGTGCGCTCGCTGCCGCATCTGGCGGGGATTTGCCTGGGCTTTACTTTCATGGTGGCGGCGACCGGCGTGGGCATGCATGCGGTGTTCGACGCGGTGCCGCAGTTGCAGGTGATCCTGAAATACGTGGGCGCAGCGTGGATGGTGTGGCTGGCGTGGAAGCTGGCGAATGCGGCGCCGATGGGCAAGGACGGAAAAAGCAGCACGAAGCCGATGAGCTTTGGCGCAGCGGCGGCCTTCCAGTGGGTGAATCCGAAAGCGTGGGTGATGGCGGTCGGCGCGGTGACGAGCTATCTGCCGCATGGCTTCGCGCTGAAGGACGTGCTGCTGCTGGCGGCCGTCTTCGGCCTGATCGGCGCGCCCTGCGTGGGCATCTGGGCTTCGTTTGGCGTCGGCATGCAGCGCGTGCTGCAGCAGCCGCGCGCCGTGCGCATCTTCAATTTCACGATGGCCGGACTGCTGCTGGCGTCCCTCTACCCGGTGCTGGTGGAATAAAAAAAACCGGCCATTCAGGCCGGTCTAAAACGCACCACTTAAGTGAGTCCATCGTACCGATAGCGGCGATGTCAAACCAATCACTATTTGATAATCTGCTATGTCAATTAGGCATAGCTCAGTTTCAGGCCTAGCTCAGTTGACCTTCAATTG
Source organism: Pseudoduganella sp. (assembly GCA_036404755.1). GTDB lineage: Bacteria > Pseudomonadota > Gammaproteobacteria > Burkholderiales > Burkholderiaceae_D > Rugamonas. The sequence continues at coordinate 6,859 of DASWYX010000532.1, read as the reverse complement.
CAGGCCCGTATCGCTATAGTTTGGCGTGACCGTGTAGCCGTCAACCGTGATGCTCGCGAACCTGCCTTTCAGGGAGCCGGCGCTGAGCACCTGCAGCGTATCGCCGCTGGCCGGCTTGTAGCCGCCCTGGAACCTGATGCGCAGCGTGCCGCCGGCAATGGTCACCGTGCCCTTGGCGGACAGGCGGCCTTGCTGGCCGCTGCCGATGTCCAGCTCCAGCGTGCCGCCACTGAGCTGGGTGTACTGGCCGTTCAGGACCAGGGCCGCCGGCGCATTGGCGATCAGCGTGCCGCCGCTGTTATACACATCGCCCGAACCGAAAGCGGAGGTGCTGTCGCCTTCGAGTGCGCCGCCTTCCAGTTGCGTGCCGCCGCTCCAGCTGTTGTTGCCGGCCAGGCGCAGCGTGCCGCTGCCTTGCTTCACCAGCTTGCCGCTGCCGCCGATGTCGTTGCGCCAGCGATCGTTCGCGTTGAAGCCGCCCTTGCTCGCATCCATGACGATGGTGACATTGCCGGTGAAGGACGCATAGCCGTCCGCCGCGGCAAACAGATTCAGTCGCCCCCAGCCCTCGGCATCGTCCATGACCGGATAGCCGGAAGGAAGGGCGGTCGTTTTCAGTACGACGCGGCGCTGCGCGTCGCTCAGGTAGGGCAGGCGCGTTTCGAGCAGCACCTCGGCGCCTTTCGGCACGGAGGCCGCGGACGTTGTAGCGGCGATCGGCGCGAAGCCGAAGGTCAGGCGGCGCAGGTAGTTGGCCTTGTTGGTGGCGTAATCGGCAAAGCGGTCATTGGCCGGGGTGCCCGACTGCGCATAAGCCGCGAACGTGTCGGCGGTGGTGCCGGTTTGCGCCATCAGGCCCGTATGCGCCTGGGCGTAGGCGGCGGTTTTCTTTGCGGCGTTGGCGCTGTCCACCAGGTTGGCGGCGACGACCGCCTGCGCCAGGATGCGGCCGCTGATCACATCCAGCGGCGAGTGCATGCCGGCCCAGATACGCGCCTCGCCCAGTTCCAGGCCGCGGGTCAGGATTTCCTGATAGCGCTCGGGCACCACATAGGCCATGGCCAGCGCGTCGCGCACCGCTTCGGCCGAGTGGCCGCTGGTAAAGCCGCCGTCGGTGGAGGGCGTGCTGCTCTTGGCCGGCACCAGCGCCGGCAGCACCGATACGCTGCTGCTCCAGCGGTAAGGACGCGCATATTTGTAGAAGCGCTTTGCCGGCTCGGTGGAGCCGTTATTGCCCATGGTGTTGATCAGGTCCACCACGCTGCCGAAACTCGCGTTGGCGCTGCCTGCGACACCCGTGTTATTGCCGCCGTCGTTGTACAGCACCGTGGTGGCATCCGCAGGAACCGAGGCGATGGTAGTGGTCTGCTGCGCCGCTGCGCGCCAGGCGGCGGTCAGAGGACCCATGCCGTCGGTGACGCTGTAGCCTTTGCCGCGGCGGTCATCCAGGTAGGCGGCGGTCGCCTGTTCGGCGGTGCGGGCGGCAGTGGCCTTGACCACGTAATCGATGTTCGCCTGGTGCACGCCGGCGTTGACGACCGTGCCGCCGGGCGTGCCGTCATTCGGCAGCCCGGTCCAGGTGGAGGGAACGACGGCCGGGAAGCCGTCAACGGCAGGCGCGGTGACGCCGGCATCGACGATTTCGGTCAGCGGTTTCCAGATTTGCAGGAAGCCCCCCAGCACGCGCACGCCGGCATTGGTGGACAGCGTGGCGTAGCGCGCGTCGCCGCGCTGGTTGGTGGCGACCGTATCCACGAACGCTGCCACCGTTGGCACCGGCGCCGTTTCGGCCGCGCCCTGGTCGGCGGGTGCTGCGGGAATGGTGAAGTTATCGTCGTTGCCGCTGCCGCCGCAAGCGCTCAAGGCGAGAGCGACGGCAAGGGTGGAAGCGCGAAGTACAAGATGCATGAAAGAGTCCGTGCGGTTGATGGGAAAACCGCTAAGGTAGCGCTCTCATGTGACTGCTTGATTAAACGCGGGACTTTCTCCCGGCGCTTTTACTCAGGCGGCGTGCGGCTGCCTGGCCGCGACTTCGCGCAGCGTGTCGAGCATCGCTTGCGCGCCAGGCGCCAGGCGATGCTGGCGGCGCGTGATGATGCCGTAGACATCCATGCGCAGGCCAAGATCGAAGGGAAGCACGGCGAGCTCACCGAATTTGAGATAGGGCTCGACGACCTGCTGCGGCAGGGGCACGATCATGTCGCTGCGCGCCAGCAGGCTGGTAATCACAGGCAGTGAAGCCGTTTCCACCGTTTCCGCCGGCTGGTCCAGGCCCTTGGACAGGAACATGGACGTGAGGCGGTCGCGCAGGATGCTGCCGCTGGGCGGCATGATCCACGACGCGCGCGCCAGGTCTTCCATTGACAGGTCGCTGCGCGAGGCCAGCGGATGGCCGCTGCGCGCGATCAGGTGGTGCGGTTCGTCGGTGAGCGGCTCGAAATTCAGTTCGCCGGCCGAATCGCTGTCCAGCACGCGGCCGATCATCATATCGAGTTCGCCCGCGCGCAGGCGCTGCAGCAGGATCTTGCTGGTTTCGACGGTGATCGCCACATGCAGGCGCGCATGGCGCGACTTGAGCAGCGTGACCGCTTCCGGCAGCAGGATGGTGGAAGGCGCCATCACGGCGCCGATCGATACGCGGCCGGAGAGGCCAGCCAGCAACTCCATCACTTCCTGGTGCGCGGCATCCATCTCGGCCAGCGCCGCGCCGGCGCGGCGTATCATCACTTCGCCATACCAGGTGGGCACGATGCCGCGCGCGCGGCGTTCGAACAGCTGCACGCCCAGCGCATATTCGAGTTCGGACAGCAGCTTGGAAGCGGCGGGTTGCGTCAGGTTGGCCGCTTCCGCCGCGTGCAGGATGGACCCATGCCTTCCCAGTTCAACCAGCAAGACCATATGGCGGGTCTTCAAGTGCGTGCGCACAAAGCGGTCGGAATTGGCAAGCGTCATGGGCGTCTCTGTTTTTCTCGTCAGTCGTGATAGATCTGCGAGCGGCCCCCGTCGATCAGGATGTCAGTGGCGTTGATGAAGCGCGCTTCGTCGCTCGCAAGGAAAAGCGCAGTATACGCGACTTCGTCAGGCTCACCGATTCTCTTGCACGGCAGGATCTCGGTCTGGTGCGCACGCTCTTCCTCGCTCATACCCGCCAGCCACTGCGCCACCCGCTCGGACATGATCAGCCCCGGTGAAATGGAGTTGACGCGGATGCCGCGGGCTGCATATTCGATGGCCAGCGACTTCGTCATGCCGATCAGCGCGTGCTTGGCGACGGGGTAGGGGAAGCAGCCCTTGATGATCTTGTGGCCGTGCACCGAAGCGATGTTGACGATATTGCCGCTGCCCTGGGTCAGCATCCCCGGCAGCACGGCGCGCGTGGCGTTCCATGCCCCTTCCAGGTCGATGGACATGCAGCGGCGCCATTGTTCGGGCGTCATTTGCAGCGGGTCCGCGAACACGTCCACCCCGGCGTTGTTGACCAGTACGTCCACGCGGCCGAAACGGGCGATGGTGCGGTCGGCCAGCGCCTGCATCGAAGCGGGATCGGACACGTCGCCCTGGATGAAGAGGGCGTTCTCCTCGCCCAGTTCCACCATGATGGCTTCGGACGCGGCGTCCGCCGCATGGCTGTTGACGACCACGCGCGCGCCCTCCTTGAGGAAGAGGCGGGCTATGGCTGCGCCGATGCCCTGGGTGGAACCTGTGATGATGGCTACTTTGCCGGAAAGACGTCCGCTCATTTTTTAGTGTCGCGCACCGCGCGTTTTCAGTTGGTCAAACAGTACTGCCGCAAGCAGGATCAGGCCGCGCACAAGATATTGGTAGAACGCATCCACGTTCATCAGGTTCATCACGTTTTCCACGGTGCCCATGATCAGCACGCCCACCAGCACGCCGAAGATGCGCGCCTTGCCGCCCATCAGGGACACGCCGCCCAGCACGCAGGCCGAGATCACGTCCAGCTCGAAGCCCTGGGCCGCATTCGGCTGGCCCGAAGTGATGCGCGACGCCAGGATCAGGCCCGCCGCTGCGGTCACCACGCCCTGGATCAGGAAGATCCATACGCGCAGCCGCTCCACGTTCACGCCGGCCAGGCGCGCCGCTTCCGGATTGCCGCCGATGGCCAGCGTGTTGCGGCCGAAGATGGTGTGGTTCAGCAGCACGCCGAACAGCACGAAGCACAGCGCGGTGACCAGCACCGGCAGCGGCAGGCCGAACCAGCGCGTGTCGCCAAAGCTGATGAAGCTTTCGCTGGCGATGCCCACCGCCTGGCCTTGCGAGGCGATGAAGGCCAGGCCGCGCACCATCAGCATCGTGGCCAGCGTGGCGATCAGCGCATTCACGCGCAGGTAGGCAATCAGCACCCCGTTGAAGGCGCCGATCAGCGCGCCGGCCAGCAGGCCGCCGCCGACGGCCAGCAGCACGCTGTCCGTCGCTTCCAGGATCATGGCGCCCAGCACGCCGGCAAAGGCGATGGTGGAACCGACGGAAAGGTCGAAATCGCGCGAGGCCAGGCACATCATCATGGTGCAGGCGACCATGCCGATTTGCGCGACCGACAGCATCAGGCCGACGATGTTCGCGGCGGAGAAGAAGTTTTCAACGGTGAAGGTGAGGATCACGAACAGCACGGCATAGGCAATCGGCATGCTGTAGTCGTTGAGCCATTTGCGGCGCTGGCTGCGTGCGGCAGCGTCGGTAGCGGTCTGGCCTGGTGCGAGGGACATCATGTATGGCTCCTGTGAATGGTTCAGGCCATGTCCGGCAGGGCCAGGCGCAGCACCGCGGTTTCGCTGGCTTCGGCGCGCGGCAGTTCGCCGCTGATGCGGCCATCGCGCATGACGATCACGCGGTCGGCAACGCCCAGCACTTCGGGCAGGTCGCTGGAGATCACGATCACGCAGCAGCCGCGTTCCGCCACTTCATAGATGATGCGGTAGATCTCGTTCTGGGCGCCGACATCGAGGCCGCGCGAGGGCTCGTCCAGGATCAGCACCTTCAGCGTGGGTTCCGCCAGCCAGCGCGCCAGGATCACCTTTTGCTGGTTGCCGCCGCTGAGCAGGCGGATTTCCTGATCGCGGTGCGGCGTCTTGATGCGCAGCTTGCGGATGAAATCATCGGCCAGTTGTGCTTCCTGGCGGTGGCGCAGGAAGATCCCGCCGCGCAGGCCGTGGCGGCGGCAGCTGATGTTGATGTTCTCCGCCACCGAAGCTTCGGCCAGGATGCCCTGTTCCTTGCGGTCTTCCGGACAAAGTACGATGCCGGCGGCGATCGCGTCCGACGGATGCCTGCCGCGCAGCGGCTGGCCATCCAGCTCGATCGATGCGCCGTGCTGGCGCTGGTCCGCGCCGTACAGGAGGCGCATCAATTCCGTGCGGCCGGCGCCGACCAGGCCGAAAAAGCCGACGATTTCACCGCGCCCGACGGAAAAATCGTGGCGGCCGGGCAGGCTGGGGCCACCCAGGCCGCTGACCTTCAGGCGCGGCGCCCCCGTTTCACGCGGGCGGTAGTCGTAGATGTCCTTCAGTTCGCGGCCGACCATGTTCGCGATCAGCGTTTCGCGCGGCACTTCCGGCATCGCGGGATGGGTAACGATCTTGCGGCCATCGCGGAAGATGGTGCAGGCGTCGCACAGCTCATACAGTTCTTCCAGCCGGTGCGAGATATAGATGATGGTGCGGCCCGCAGCGCGCAGCTCCTTGATCAGCCGGAACAGCACCTCGCTTTCACGGGCGGAGAGGGAGCTGGTGGGCTCGTCGAAGGCGATCACCTGGGCCTCCTGCAGCAGGGCCTTGCAGATCTCGACCATCTGGCGCTGGGCGATCGACAGATCGGCCACGCGGGCGGCAGGATCAAGGTCCACGCCCATTGCGGTGAGACGCTCGCGCACATGATGCTGCGCCGCCTTGCGGTCCAGCAGGCCGAAACGGCGCGGCATGCGGCCCAGCAGCACGTTTTCGGTGACGGTCAGCTCGGGAACGTAATGCAGTTCCTGGTGGATGATGGCCACGCCGGCCTTGATCGCATCGCCGGCGGAATGGAAATGGCGCTCCTCGCCGTCGATCAGCAGGCGTCCGCCATCGGGCCTGTATTGCCCGCCGAGGATTTTCAGCAAAGTGGATTTGCCCGCGCCGTTCTCGCCCAGCAGCCCATGCACCGCGCCGGCGTGGGCTTCAAAGCTCACGCCGTCCAGCGCTTTCACGCCGGGGAAGTGCTTCGACACCTGGTCGAATTGCAGGGAGGCGGGCATGGCGCGTTCCGCTTTACAGGCCGAAGTCGGCGCGCACCTGCTGCTGGTTGGCGCGGGTCATCAGGATGCCGGTCGTCAGGACCTGCAGCGGCGGCTGCTTGTTGGCGACGATCCAGTCGTACATATTGATCGCGGTTTCGTAGCCGTGGCGCTTGGGGCTGATCAGCACCGAGCCGAAGAAGCCCGTCTGGCCCGGCTTGGCGAATTCATTCAGCGCCGACTTGCTGCCGCCGATGCCCACGGCGACCAGATTGTCCGCCTTCAACCCGCGCCCTTCGCCGGCGCGCACGGCGCCCAGCGCGGCTTCATCGTTCAGGCCGAAGGCGACCCAGTGCTTGAACTTCGCGTTCTTGGTCAGCGCAATATTGGCGGCGTTGTAGGCGTTTTCCGTGTCGGTCTTCGCTTGCGGGGCGTCGACCACATTGGCGGCCGGCAGGCCGGCGGCTTTCAGCGCGTCGGCGGCGCCCGTGGTGCGGGCTTTCGCGGTCGGCAGTTGGTCGTTGGCGATGCGCAGCGCGCCCACTTCCTCCATTTTCCAGCCGCGCTTCCTGATCTCCTCCGCCAGCGCCTTGCCGACTTGCTGGCCGATGTCGTAGCCGGAGATGCCCA
>DASWYX010000531.1:0-6371 GCA_036404755.1 Pseudoduganella sp. | reverse complement strand
TAGTGTCAGTGGTGTTGGAAAACTCCAGCTCGACCGCCGACGTTTCGTTCAGCTGAATCGTTTCATCTTCGGCCGTGAAGAGATGGTGATAGCCGTTTGCGCTGCCGTAATAGTCGTGCAAGGTCGTCGGATTATTGGGGAAGGCCTCATAAAGCCAGAGGTAAATCTGCCCGTTTACGTTGTACCACTGGTCCAGGCCTTTCTGCCCCTGGATGCTGGCCGACGTCGTCATCTCGCCGCCGAATACAACCCGGGTATTCGCGGACAGCGTGAACGAATACGGATCGCCCTGCACGCTGGAGTAGGCACGCCGGGTCAAGGTCTTGTCCATATGCAGCTCATTACTGCTGGAGAGAGAAAGGGTCGCGACATCGGCACGGCCTTTCAAGTCGACGGAAGAGCGATATGCGTCCCCTTGGGTGACCAGCGACAGCGGGTTGCCGGCGCTATCGGGCCATCCCTCCTCGCGCGTTCCGCCACCGTAGACGCCGTTCTTCACCCACTCAGCGCTGACGGAGCTCCACATGGCGCGCGCATACGGCGTGGGATCGAAGGTGAGAGACGGCGTGACGCCATCGTTGGGGTCCAGGTCATACAGCGTGTAATGCATGCCCTGCAAGGTGGTGGAACCAAGGATGTCCGCGCTGGACAGGCCCGGCGCGGCAGCCGTTGCAAGCAGGCACGCACAGAGAATGTTCCGTTTGTTCATTGCTCTCTCCCCGATGATTGTTGGAGGATCGAGCGTAGCAATGACGGGGGCGCGCGAGATTCACAGATTGTCACGCGGCGCCTGATTCGCCGCCATGAGCACTCGGCAGGATACGACGCAGCGTGGACATCGAGACCGGCCGTTCCAGGTGATAATCGAAGCCGGCGCCGCGGGCGATGATCTTGTCGTGCGACTGGCCGGACTCAGTGAGCGCAATGTAGACCGCGTGCTGGTCAGGGTGCAGCGCGCGCAGCTGGCGCGCGAGGGCATAGACTTCAACACAGGGGTGTTCGGCGCGAACCAGCACCGCGTCCGGATGATGCTCGCTGGCCTTCGCCCGGGCGCAGGCGCCGTCGCGGCACAGGACCACGCTGTGGCCGTCCGCCTGCAGCGCCTTGGAAAAGGTGGCTTCATCGTCATCAGCCAGGTCGACCAGCAGAATCCGCAGCGGCCTGGCGCCGGGCGGCGCCGCATGCAGCGGCAGCGTGACGGTAAAGGTACTGCCCATGCCGTTCCCTGCGCTTTCGGCCGCGATGTGGCCGTTGTGCAGCGCGACGATGCTCTTGACGAGCGCCAGGCCCAGGCCAAGCCCGCCCTGGCTGCGGTCCGGCGTGCGCTCGGCCTGGGTGAACAGCTCGAACACATGCGGCAACAGCGACGCATCCATGCCGATGCCGTTGTCGGAAATGCAGATATCGACCACGGAGTCGTGCACCGTGACCTTCAGTACGATCCGTCCGCCCTGCGGCGTGTATTTGGCAGCATTGTTCAACAGATTCGTCAGCACCTGGATCAGGCGCGTGCGGTCGCCCAGCACCGTGCCGCCGTCTTCGCTCATGTCCAGCACCAGGTCCTGCTTGCGCGCCTCGATCAGCGGGCGCGATTGCTCGATGGCCGTGTGCACGACCAGCGACACGCTGACCACCTCCTTTTCGATCGACACCAGGCCACGGGTCACGCGCGACGCATCCATCAGATCGTCCACCAGCTCGCTCATGTGCTTGACCTGGCGGTCGATGATGTCGCTGGAGCGCTGGATGTTCTCCGGATTGCGCGCGCCCAGCTTGAGCAGCTGCGCGGCGGTACTGATCGGCGCCAGCGGCCCGCGCAGCTCGTGCGCCAGCATGGCCAGGAAATCGTCCTTGCGCTGGTTCGACTGCTGCAGCGCTTCCTCCGCTTCGCGCTGCAGCGTGATGTCGGTGTTGGTGCCCATCCAGCGCAGCACATGCCCTTCCTCATCGCGGATCGGCACGGCGCGCGACAGGAACCAGCGGTAATGGCCATCCGCACCGCGCAGGGGAAAAGTGTCTTCCCAGGTTTCCTGGTCTTCCACGATGCGCTTGCGGTACAGCGCCACCACGCGGTCCACATGGTCCGGATGGTGCACCCTGGCCCAGCCCCAGCCCTGCATTTCCTGCAGCGTGGTGCCGGTGTATGCGAACCAGCGGTTGTTGTACCAGAAGATGGAGCCGTCGGCATCGGCCATCCAGGCCAGCTGCGGAATATTGTCCGCCAGCGTACGGAACGTCAGTTCACTGGACTTCAGCGCGCTTTCAGCCTGTTGCTGGCGGGTGACGTCAAGCACTGCGCCGGACATTTGCCGTGGCGCCCCCTGCGTATCGGTCATCACGATGCCGCGGCCCAGCATGTAGCGCATCCGCCCTGCCCCATCAAGCACCCGGAATTGCTCGAAGTATGGCTCGCCCGACGCCAGCGCCTTGTCGATGCCGGCGCGCACGACACCCACGTCATCCGGATGGATCACGGCGTAGTAGGCGGCGATCGGCCCGCCATCGGCGACCGCCGGCGACACGCCCAACATCGCGGCCAGGTTGCTGTCCGCATGCACCTGGTCGGCCGCGATATCCCAGGTCCATGTACCGATTTCGGCGGCATTCAGCGCCGCCTGCAGGCGCACCTGGATATCCTGCAATTCGGCCTGCATCAGGATGCGTTCGTGGATGTCGGTGGACGTGCCCATCCAGCGCACGACCTCGCCCTGCTCGTTGCGCACCGGCAGCGCCCGCGCCAGCCACCAGCGGTACTCGCCGGAACGGTGGCGCAGGCGGAATTCGATTTCGTATGGCTCGCCCGTCGACAGGCTGTGTCCCCAGCGTTGCTCCATCAGCGCCACATCGTCGGGATGAAACAGGTTCACCCAGGCATCGCCGTGCGCCGCGCCTTCGGGCACGCCCGTGTACTCATACCATCGCCGGTTGAAATAGTCGTGGTAGCCGTCGGGCTGTGTTGACCATACGATTTGCGGCATCGAATCGGCAATCGTGCGGAATCTTGCCTCGCTTTCCCGCAATTCTTCTTCGGCGCGCTTGCGGCCCGTGATGTTCCGGTAAAACACCACCAGGCCGTCGCGCAGCGGCGTTGCGCGGGCCTTGATCCACAAATCGCGCCCGTTGTGACGGTAGAGCTGTTCAACGGTGACTTCAACGCGATCGCGCATCGCCCTGCGGTAGGCATCGGCGAGGGGCAGGTTCTCGGAACCGGGCCAGATTTCCCAATGCGTTCGACCGAGGAAGGCCGAACGTGGCCGGCCATCGATGCGCAGCGCTTCATCGTTGATGCGCAGCACGCGAAAATCGCGATCGAGAACCACGAACCCTTCGGCGACGGATTTGAGAATCAGCTCTTCATCGCTCGCCAGCTGGCCGGCTTCGCTCGGATGCTGGATGCCGAGCTGGCGCACGACGGCGAGGTACTGGACCGGGCTTGCGTCGGCAATGCACTTGAGCGCCACTTCGCAGGTGATGACTTCGCCGTCTTTTCGCCTATACCGTTGCTGGAACGACAGTTCACCGGCTGCATTGTGCAAGAGCTGGGCGCGTGCGTCGTCACCGCGCTGGCGGTCCTCACCGGCTGTGAGATCGGCGAGGCTCAGGCGCGCCAACTCGGCCGGAGTGTAGCCGAGCAGTTCGCAAAACATCCGGTTCGCGGCGAGAATCGCTTCGTCGTCTGAATACAGCAAGGCAGCGCAAGGCAGGAGTTCTACCAGGCGCAATAACTCTGCCGAAACGGTTCTGTCGGGCGCGAAATTCGCAACATGTGATTGCACCATGAATTGCCCCTCGAGCTGAACTTAGCGTACTGGAATTCTTGCCCGAAGGTCGCCACCGACGCGTCCTTATGCTAGCTGCGCCGTGCGTCCATGCAATATTCACGCTCGCGGTACTCGAAGTAATCGAAGTCGGCGTGCAGCGCCGCGCCGGACATATCCTGGCACGCCATGCCCACGAAGGCGCCCGTGAAGTTGGGCTGGCCCGGCGCATTCGCTTCGTCGGACAGGATGCTGGCGTCGAACATTTGCGGCAGCCAATGCCATTCGCCGTCGCCCAGGCGATAGCCGAAGTAAAGACGCTCCTCGTCCACTTCCACGCGCAGCTGCACGGGCACGCCGGAGGGCAGCGGGATCGGCGCAGTGAAGGTATCCGTCTGCACATGGTTGGGCAGGCTGCTCATCACGCGCAGGTGCTTGCCCGCCTCGTCGTCATGCGTGATGTAGAGGTAGTGGAACTTGGCGGCGCCGTAATAGCAGATCAGGCCCGCCTGCTGCTGGTAGTGCTCCGGTTCGAATTCGACCACGGTCGACGCGCTGTAACAGTGCGACTGCTGGCGGCGTGCGACGAGCGACTGGCGGAACTGGCTGCCCACGCTCTCGCGGCCAAACAGGCGCAGATGGCCGGGCCGTTCGGTCAGGCTGAACAGCCCCTCCGGCCAGGGCGTGCGCAGCCACTGGAAGGCCGGCGGCAGTTGCGCTTCATCGAAGTCTGCACGTACAGGTGCTTCGGCAAAGCGGTGCTCGGGCAGACCTGGCGCGGCAGGCTGCAGCTCCGGCGTGCCTTGTCCATCCCTTGTGCGCAGCCAGCCATCTTCACCCCAGACCATGGGCTGGAGCGCGGTCTCGCGGCCCAGCGTACAGGTGCCGCGGTTGCGCAGCGGGCGGCCGCACAGATAAACCATATACGTTTGTCCATCCTGCGTTTCGACCAGGTCGGCGTGGCCGGCGCGCTGCAGCGCCGCATCGGGGCGATTGCGCGAAGTGAGGATGGTGGTATCGGGATGCAGCTCGTAGGGGCCGTGCAGCTCGCGCGAACGCGCCATCGTTACGCCGTGGTTCCAGCCGGTGCCGCCTTCGGCCGTGAGCAGGTAATAGTAGCCGTTGCGCTTGTACAGGTGCGGCGCTTCGGTCAGGCCGAGCGGCGTGCCCTTGAAGATGTTCTCGCGCTTGCCGACCAGGCGGCCCTCTGCCACCGAAAACTCCTGCATCACGATGCCGGCGAAACGGTTGCTGCCGGGACGGTGGTCCCACAACTGATTCAGCAGGTACTTGCGGCCATCGTCGTCATGGAACAGCGATGGATCGAAGCCGCTGCTGTTCAGATAAATAGGATCGGACCACGGGCCTTCGATGCTCGGACTGGTGACCAAGTAGTTGTGGAAGTCGCGCAGCGAAGCACTGCCGGTCGCGCCGCCGGTGGACGTGCGGCCATAGCGCTTCACGTCCGTGTAGATCAGCCAGAACAGGCCATCCGCGTAAGTCAGGCATGGCGCCCACACGCCGCAGGAGTCGGGCGCGCCGAGCATATTGAGCTGGCTGGCGCGCGTGAGGGGGCGCGTCAACAGGCGCCAGTTGACCAGGTCGCGCGAGTGGTGCATCTGCACGCCCGGGAACCATTCGAAGGTGGAGGTGGCGATGTAGTAATCGTCGCCCACGCGCACGATGGACGGGTCGGGGTTGAAGCCTCGAAGGATGGGGTTCTGGATCATGATCATTTTGGCTCGCGCACCAGGATCCACAGCAGCGCGGCGGCTACCAGATCCAGCACGGCTAGGCTGATAAAGAAAGGCGTGTAGCCGACGGTGGCCATCAGTCCGCCGATCAGCAGGGAAAACAGCAGCAGGCCGAAATTGCCGAAGGTGCCGCACATGCCGGCCACCGTGGCCACTTCATTGCGGCGGAACAGGTCGGACGCCATCGTGATCACGGTAACGGACAAGGTCTGGTGCGCGAAGCCGGCCAGGCAGAGCAAGGCGATGGCGGCATAGGCATTGTCCACGAAGCCGACGAAGGCCACGCCCATCATCATGCAGGCGCCGACCGTGAACGCGCCCTTGCGCGCGTTGATCAATCTGACTCCGCGCTTCTGCAGCGCCAGCGCCACGGTCGGGCCGAACAGGCAGCCCAGGTCGGCGGCGAGGAAAGGCAGCCAGGCGAACATCGCGATCTGCGTCAGGTCGAAGTGGCGCACGGTGGTCAGGTAGAGCGGCACCCAGAACGCCAGCGTGCCCCAGGCCGGATCGGCCAGGAAGCGCGGCAACGCGATGCCCCAGAAATTACGCATCTTCATGATGCTGATGATCGAAGGACGCGTGCCGTCGCCTTGCAGGTGCAGTTCCTGTCCCTCGACGATGTGCTTCGCTTCCTCTTCCGACAGGCGGCGGTGCTTTGCCGGCGCGTCGTACAGCAGCAGCCAGCCCGCCACCCACACCAGGCCCAGCGCGCCTGTGATGACAAAGGCGGACTGCCAGTTGTAATGCAGGATGGCCCACACCACCAGCGGCGGCGCCAGCATCGAACCGAACGACGCGCCGATATTGAAAATGCCCCCCGCCAGTCCGCGCTCCTTCGCCGGGAACCATTCGGACACCG
>DASWYX010000530.1:0-3334 GCA_036404755.1 Pseudoduganella sp. | reverse complement strand
CCGCGCGTGATGCTGATGGACGAGCCCTTCGGCGCCCTCGATGCGCAAACCCGGCTGAAGATGCAGGAACTGCTGCTGGACGTATGGACGCGCATCCGCACCACCATCGTCTTCATTACCCACGATATCGATGAAGCCCTGTTCCTGGCCGACCGCATCGTGGTCATGAGCCCGCGCCCCGGCCGCATCATCGAGGAAATCACGCTGGACTTCCCGCGTCCGCGCCACGCCGGCCTGGTGACCTCGCTGGAATTCATGCGCCTGAAACGCCACTGCCTGGACTTGCTGCACACGCGCGCCGCCGCAGAGGAAAGCCCTGCGGCCCGACTGAAAATCGCCTCATGAGGAATACAGATTGACTACGATAGAACACCGCCTGCGGCACGAGGACAGCGAAGTGCGACGCATCGCGCTGCTCGACCTGGCCGACGAAGCCGACGAAAACGATGCCCACCTGTTCGTGACCGCCCTGCGCGATCCCAGCGCCGACGTACGCGCAGCCGCCGCGCGCGCCCTGGAATCGTTCGAAAGCGCTGCCGCCGTCACCGGCCTGGTCGACTTGCTGGACGACGAGGAGGCCGAAGTGCGCACCGCTGCCGCGCAGAGCCTGAGCGAACTGAAGGACCCGCAATCGGCGCGCCTGCTGGCCCCGCACGCCGCCCATCCGCAAGCCTTCGTGCGCTTCGCCATCCTGCGCGCGCTGCGTGAACTGCGCGCGCCGGAAAGCATACAGCCCGCCCTGGCGGCGCTGGACGACAGCGACGCCATCGTGCGCCGCGAAGCCGTCGCCGTGCTCGGCTACCTGAAGCACATTCCCGCCCTGCCCGCGCTGACCGGCCTTGCCACCGGCGACCCCGATCCTGAAGTGCGGCGCGCGGCAGCCGGTGCGCTTGGCCTGGCCTGCGACGCCAGCGTGCTGCCGGCGCTGGTCGCAGCCCTGATCGATCCGGCCTGGCAGGTGCGCGAGGAAGCGGCGACCACTCTGGGCAAGCTGCGGCTGCTGCAGGCCGGCCCGCATCTCGTCGCCGCGCTGGAAGACAGCTACTGGCAGGTGCGCCTGCGCGCCGCCCGCAGCCTGGGGCGGCTGCGTGACCCTGCCGCCATACCGGCCCTGCTGCCGCTGCTGGCGCACGCGATCGCCAACCTGCGCCGGGAGACGGCACTGGCGCTGGGGGAAATCGGCGACAGCGCCGCCCTGCCCGCGCTGCAAGACGCTGCCCAGGACCCGGACCCTGAAGTACGCAAAGCCGTGCGCCTGGCGCTGGAACAGATCCGATGACGCCCGTATCGATCCGCCGCGGCGCCGGCATCGTGGATATCGAGTGGCCGGACGACACGCGCCAGCAGCTGGCGGACGCCCTGCTGCGCCAGGGCTGCCGCTGCGCCGATTGCACCGCCGCCCGCCGCGGCGGCGCGCAGCCGGACGTGGCGCCGGATGTTCGGCTGCTGGATATCCGCCCGGTCGGCGCCTATGCCGTGCAACTGGTGTTCAGCGATGGCCACGAGCGCGGCATCTATCCCTGGCCCTACCTGAGAAGCCTTTAAGTGCGCAGGTGGCGCGCCACGTCCGCCAGGCGGTAAGGCTTGGTGACAAAGGCGAATTCGGCGAGATCCTTCTGCTCGGCCTTCATTGCGGGCATCGGATCGCCGGAGGCGAGAATGATCTTCACGGCCGGATAGCGTTCGCGTACCGCATGCGCCAGTTCCAGTCCGGACATCCCGTTCGGCATCATCACATCGCTGAACAGGACGTCGATATCCGGCTCGCGCTGCAGAACGCGCAGCGCTTCCGCGCCGTCGCGGGCACTCAGGACCGTGTAGCCCATGGCCTGGAACAGCTCACTGGCCGCTTCCAGCACCAGCTGGTCATCCTCCACCACCAGCGCCCGTTCCACGCGCGGCGTATTGTTGCTGGATGGCTCAACTTCCACGCCTTCCGGCAGCGCCGGCAGGTAGAGACGGATCGAGGTGCCGAAACCGACTTCGGTATCGATGGCCACGTCGCCGCCCGACTGCACGATAAAGCCATACACCTGGCTCAGGCCAAGGCCCGTGCCCTTGCCCGGCTCCTTGGTGGTAAAGAAGGGTTCGAAGGCGCGCGAGCGCACGGCCTGCGACATGCCGGTGCCCGTATCGCGCGCCGTGACTTTCACATAAGCCCCGGCGGGCAAGGTGCCCACTTCATGCTCGCACAGCGTCACATTGCGCGTTTCTACCGTCAGCGATCCACCCTCCGGCATCGCATCGCGCGCATTGACCACGAGGTTCAGCAGGGCGGCCTCGAAACGCGCTTCATCCACGGAGACCAGCGCCAGCTGCGGTCCCAGGTTCAGTTCAAACCGCACTTGCGGACCCGCTGCGCGGCGCAGCACGGCCTCGAAGCCGGCGATCAGTGTGTTCAGCTGGTGGACGGCCGGCGCCAGCGGCTGCTGGCGGGCGAATGACAGCAGCTGCTGCGTGAGCAGCGCGCCGCGGTCCACTGCGCGCCGCATGCCGTCCAGCACGCGCGCCGCCGGTCCGGCGAGCGGCATCGTATTCATGATATCGATGCCGCTGGACACCACGGCCAGCAGATTGTTGAAGTCGTGCGCCACGCCGCCCGTGAGCTGGCCGATCGCTTCCATCTTCTGCGCCTGGAACAGCGCGGCGCGCGCCTGCTCCAGCGATTCGGCCGTCTTGCGGCGTTCCGTGTTGTCGCGCGTGATCTGGGCAAAGCCGATCAGCTTGCCCTCTTCGTCGTAGATCGCGTCGAGCACCGCATGGGCCCAGAAACGCGTGCCATCCTTGCGCACACGCCAGCCCTCGCTTTCGAAGCGGCCCTCACGCGTGGCAATGGCCAGCGAGCGCTCCGGCACGCCAGCGCTCTGATCTTCCGGCGTGAAGAAGCGGCGGAAGTGGGTGCTCAGCACTTCGTCCTGGACAAAACCCTTGATGCGCTCGGCGCCCTGGTTCCAGTTGGTGATCAGGCCGTCCGGCGACAGCATATACAGCGCGTAGTCGGTCACCCCCTGCACCAGCAGGCGGAAGCGCTGCTCGCTCAGGCGCAACGCTTCCTGAGCCTGCTTGCGTTCCGTGATGTCGCGCGTGATCTTGGCAAAGCCCACATGCTCGCCGCGCGGAGTATAGACGGGGTCGATCACCACGCTGGCCCAGAAGCGCGTGCCATCCTTGCGCACGCGCCAGCCCTCGCTTTCGAAGCGGCCTTCGCGCAACGCCGTTGCCAGCGCGCGCGCGGGTACGCCGGCCTGCTGGTCTTCGGGCGTATAGAACTTGGAGAAGTGCTCGCCGAGCACTTCCCGGGCCTGGTAACCTTTAAAGCGCTGAGCACCAGCGT
>DASWYX010000529.1:0-5030 GCA_036404755.1 Pseudoduganella sp. | reverse complement strand
TTGGAATGACCAGCAGTTCCATCAGTTTGAAGGCAAATCCATGCTGCTGTCCGGCTGTCGGGATGGCGAACAGGGGCTGGATATTGTGCAATTGAGTCATTTGGCGGCGGCCTCTTTTATGTTTCTGGTGAACAGATTTTGCCGTCGGCCCCAAGGGCAATTGTTGACCAAGCGCAAACTTAATTCGGTTCGCGAAACGGTATATAATAGAGGGTTGCCTCCCTGGGCTTAGCGCCCGATTCTGGACATATCGTGACATACAGCATCAAAGAGATTTTCTATACCCTGCAGGGCGAAGGCGCCCACGCCGGGCGGCCCGCCGTGTTTTGCCGCTTTGCCGGCTGCAACCTGTGGACTGGCCGCGAGAGCGACCGCGCCACCGCCGTTTGCCAGTTCTGCGATACCGACTTTGTCGGCACGGACGGCGAGCGCGGCGGCAAGTTCGGCACGCCGGAAGCGCTGGCGCAGGAGATCGACAGCCTGTGGCCGCAGGGCCATGGCCACAAATACGTGGTCTTCACCGGCGGCGAGCCGCTGCTGCAACTGGACGAAGCCCTGATCGCGGCCATGCACGCGGCCGGCTTTACGATCGCCATCGAAACCAATGGCACGATCGAAGTGCCGCCGGGCGTGGACTGGATTTGCGTCAGCCCGAAGATGGGCTCAACGCTGGTGGTCACCAGGGGCAATGAAATCAAGGTCGTGATTCCGCAGAAGGAGCAGGACCTGTCCGCCTATGAAGGGCTGGACTTCGAACACTTCTTCGTGCAGCCGATGGATGGCCCGCTGGCCGCCTTCAATACCGAGCTGGCCGTTGAAACCTGCAAGCGCAATCCGAAGTGGAACCTGAGCCTGCAAACCCATAAACTCTTGAACATCCCCTAAGCAATGCTGACCATTACCCGCAAGCTGGAATTCGACGCCGGCCACCGCATCCCCGACCACAAGAGCCAGTGCCGCAACCTGCACGGCCACCGCTATGTGCTGGAGATCACCCTGACCGGCAATGTGATCGAGGCCGAAGGCAATTCCGACAATGGCATGATCATGGACTTTTCCGACGTGAAGTCCATCGCCAAGGAGCACCTGGTCGACGTCTGGGACCACGCCTTCCTCGTCTACGAAAAAGATGCCGCCGTAAAGGAATTCCTGGCTTCGCTGCCCGGCCACAAGACGGTCGTCATCGACCGCATTCCGACCGTGGAAAACCTGGCCGCCGTGGCCTGGGACATCCTGAAGGCCGCCTTCAAGGACCGCTACGGCACCGGCCTGCACCTGCACAAGCTGGTGCTGCACGAGACGCCGAATTGCTGGGCCGAGATCACCGATGCCTGAACCGCAGGACTTCATGCGCGAAGCGCTGGCCGAGGCGCAGCGCGCCTGGGACCGGGGTGAAGTGCCGGTCGGCGCGGTCGTCGTCAAGGATGGCGTGGTGATCGGCCGCGGCTTCAACCAGCCAATCGGCAGCCACGATCCGACGGCCCACGCCGAGATTGTTGCCTTGCGCGCCGCCGCCGAAGCGGTGGGCAACTATCGCTTGCCGGGCTGCGAACTGTACGTAACGCTGGAGCCCTGCGTGATGTGCTCGGGCGCCATGATGCATGCGCGCCTGTCCCGCATCGTGTATGGTGCGGCCGATCCCAAAACGGGCGCCTGCGGCTCCGTCGTGAACATGTTCGAACAGGAAAAGCTGAACCACCATGCCGAGGTGGAAGGCGGCGTACTGGCGGAGGACTGCGGCAATCTGCTGAAGGCCTTCTTCGCTGAACGGCGCCGTGTGGCGAAACAACAAAGCTGATCCGTGCGCACCCCCACGGTGCTATCCTTGAAGCATGGAGGATCCACCGTGGCGGACGCGAATATAAATGGTATTACGATAAGCTACGAGGCCAGCGGCAACCCCGCCAAACCGGCGGTGCTGCTGAATATGGGCCTCGGACTTCAGCTCGTTTCCTGGCCGCCCGCCTTTGTCGAGGGCCTGGTCGAAATGGGCTATTACGTGATCCGCTACGATAACCGCGATGCCGGCCTCTCCAGCAAATTCGACCACCTTGGCGCGCCGCGCCTGTGGCTCGCCTACCTGAAAACACTGGCCGGCCTCAAGCTCAAAGCGGCCTACACACTGCAGGATATGGCGGCCGACGCATGCGGACTGCTGAGCTACCTGGGAATTCCGCGCGCTCACATCATTGGCGTGTCGATGGGCGGTATGGTGTCGCAGATTTTCGCGGCGCGCTACCCGAAGCGCACCCTGTCGCTGACGTCGATCATGTCCAGCAGCGGCAGGCCCGGCCTGCCGGGGCCTACGCCGGCGGCCCGCCGCGTCCTGCTGTCCTCGTCGCCGCCGGCCGGCACGCGGGAGCAACTGATCGAATACATGGCGAATACCTTCAAGGTGATCGGGAGCCCGGCCTACCCGATGCCGGAAGCGTATGTGCGCGAAATGTGCAGCCGGGCGGTGGACCGCAACGTCCATCCGGACGGCGCTTCGCGCCAGCTGGTGGCCATCGTCGCCTCCGGTGACCGCAGCAAGCTGCTGCGCAGCCTGCAATGTCCGGCGCTGGTGATCCACGGCACGGACGACCCGCTGGTGCCGGCCGCCTGCGGCATCGACACGGCGGAGCAGATTCCGGGCGCGCGGCTGGAACTGATCGAAGGCATGGGCCATGACTTGCCGCCACAACTGATCGGACGCCTGCATGCCTTGATCGGATCGCACATGGAAGGAAAGATGGTAGCGCCACAGCCATCACCAGCAGACTATCTTGAGCAAGACTGACATCGGTATCGCCATCGCCGCCCCCGGCGGCTACGCCCTCGACGACGCAGCACTGTCCCGCGGCATCGCCCGCCTCGAAGCCCAGGGCATCACGGTCCACAATTACTACGATTCCGGGCGCAAATTCCAGCGTTTCGCCGGCACGGACGAAGGCCGCCTGGCGCAGCTGAATGCCGCCGCCGCCGACCCGGACTGCCAGATTGTGATCGCCCTGCGCGGCCAGTACGGAATGAGCCGCATCCTGCCGCAGATCGATTTCCGCAAGATGGCGGACAGCGGCAAGCTCTTCGTCGGCTACAGCGATATCACGGCCTTCCACATGGGCCTGTACCAGGCCACCGGCCGCATCAGCTTTGCCGGCCCCATGATGTGCGATGATTTCAGCCGCGACGAGGTGGTCGAGTACACGATCCGTCAATTCTGGGATTGCCTGCAAGGTCCCACGCACAGCGTACGCGGCACGGCCACGGGCAATCCGCAGGTTGACGTGCGCGGCACGCTGTGGGGCGGCAACCTGGCCATGATCAACCACCTGGTCGGCACGCCTTATTTCCCCAAGATCGAGGGCGGCATCCTGTTCCTGGAAGACATCGCCGAACATCCCTACCGCGTGGAGCGCATGCTGCTGCAGCTGCAGATGGCCGGCATCCTGGAGCGCCAGTCCGCCGTGGTGCTGGGCGATTTCTCCGGCTACCGCCTGGCGCCGGCCGACAATGGCTACGATTTCGAGGCCATGCTGGCCTTCATCCGCGCCCGCGTTGCCGTGCCCGTTCTGACGGGCTTGCCATTCGGTCACGTCAAGGAACGCTGCACCTTGCCGTTCGGCGCGCCCGCCCATCTGCGCTCGGACGCGGCCGGTTTTGATCTGACGGTAACGGATTACCCTTTGCTGGGGCGCTAAGAGGGCAGAGGAGCCCGAAAAATGTTACAATTTGAGGTTAATCAAATCTGTGACCGTAAAGGCTTTTACCAGTGCTTTCCACCGCAAACATCACCATGCAGTTCGGCGCCAAGCCGCTGTTTGAGAACATTTCCGTCAAATTCGGCGACGGCAACCGTTATGGCCTGATCGGCGCCAACGGCTGCGGCAAATCCACCTTCATGAAGATCCTCGGCGGCGACCTGGAGCCGTCTGCCGGCAACGTCTCGCTGGACGTCAATGAGCGCATGGGTAAGCTGCGCCAGGACCAGTTCGCCTACGAAGAAATGCGCGTGCTGGACGTGGTGATGATGGGCCACACCGAAATGTGGGCCGCGATCCAGAAGCGCGACGCCATCTACGCCAATCCGGAAGCGACCGACGAGGATTACATGGAAGCGGCCGAGCTGGAAGGCAAGGTTGCCGAATATGACGGCTACACTGCCGAAGCCCGCGCCGGCGAGCTGCTGCTGGGCGTGGGCGTGTCCATCGACCTGCACCAGGGCCCGATGAGCGCCGTGGCGCCGGGCTGGAAGCTGCGCGTGCTGCTGGCCCAGGCCCTGTTCTCGAATCCGGACATCCTGCTCCTGGACGAACCGACCAACAACCTGGACATCAACACCATCCGCTGGCTGGAAGAAGTGCTGAATCAGCGTAACTCCACGATGATCATCATTTCCCACGACCGCCACTTCCTGAACCAGGTGTGCACCCACGTGGCCGACATGGATTACGGCACGCTGAAGATCTATCCGGGCAATTACGACGACTACATGCTGGCCTCGACCCAGGCCCGCAACCAGCAGCTGGCCAACAACGCCAAGGCGAAGGAAAAAGTCGCCGAACTGCAGGACTTCGTGCGCCGCTTCTCGGCCAACAAGTCCAAGGCGCGCCAGGCGACCTCCCGCGCCAAGATGATCGAAAAGATCAAGGTCGAGGATATCAAGCCGTCCTCCCGTGCCTACCCCTTCGTGCGCTTCGAAGGCGAGAAGAAGCTGCACCGCCTGGCCGTGGAAGTGGACAACATCTCCAAGACCTACGACCGCACGCTGTTCAAGAGCTTCAGCATGCTGGTGGAAGCGGGCGAGCGCATCGCCATCATCGGCGCCAACGGCGCGGGCAAGACCACCATGCTGCGTTCGATCGGCGGCGAGCTGGCCAATCTGCAGCCGGATACCGGTTTCGTGAAATGGGCGGAAAACGCCAATGTCGGCTATATGCCGCAGGATCCGACCGAAGAATTCGCCACCGACACGACCCTGACCGACTGGATGGGGCAGTGGACCAAGGAAGGCGACGACGACCAGGCCGTGCGTTCCATCCTGGGCCGCC
>DASWYX010000528.1:0-12722 GCA_036404755.1 Pseudoduganella sp. | reverse complement strand
GCCAGCGCCTTGATGCCGGACGGGAAGCGCACCGGGTCGGGCTGGATGAAGCCATCGGCGTCGCGCTGGCCCTGCCAGCAGTCGTCGAGGTTGATGTAGATGTAGCCGGCGTCGCGCAGGCCGCTGCTGACCATGGCGTCGGCGGTGTCGCGGATCAGCTTTTCGCTGACGTCGCAGCCGAACTTGTTCCAGCTGTTCCAGCCCATCGGCGGCGTATCGGCGACGGCGGGGAATTTTTGCGCGTATGCGGGCAATAACGCCAGCGACAAAAGGATCGCGGCGGCGAATTGCAGGCAAGATCGGGCTTTCATGAGTCTCCTTGAATCGAGAGGGAAATGGAAAGGAGGGCAGCCGAAGCTGCCCTCGCGCACCGGCCGCTTGCCCTTAGTTGGAGTAGAGCAGGCCGCGGCCGGTGCCGGAAACGTAGATCCGGCCATAGGTGCTCTGGTCCGCCGCCATCACGCCGATGCCGCCAAACTGGTGCGCGTCGTCGTTGAAGCGGGTCCAGCTCGCACCGGCATCGTCGGAGCGGTACACGCCCCACACGCCGTTGACCGTGCCCACCACGTAAATCGCAGCCGAGTACTTGGCGCCGTTGGCCGCCTTGCCAAGTGCGATCACGCTGGCGCCCTGCAAGCCAGCGCCGGATGCGAAGTTACTGAGCTTGCTCCAGGTCGCCCCGGAGTCCAGCGAGTGGTACACGGTGTTGCCATCAGCCAGCCAGAGGTCGCCTTCGGCGTTGGGATTGACCGCGATCGAGGTGGACCAATAGGCGTTTGGAGCGAAGTTTGCTGCCACCGAGCCCTGGCTCAGCGTGAAGGTATGGCCGCCATCGGTCGAAACGTAGACCTTGCCCGGCGTGCCCCACGTTGCGCCGCCCGAATCGTAGGCATAGACCTTGTTCGGGTTCTTGCGGTCGGCGGCCAGGCGGTAGCCGCGGTCCCAGCCCTGGCCGACCACGGCAAGCGCGGGCAGATTGGTCGAGGTCCAGCTCGCGCCGCTGTTCGTGGAGTAGGACGGCACCGAGTTCGCCGGCGCCCACACCAAGTTGTTGCGCGATGGGACGACCAGATTGCCTGCGGCGCCAGTGTTGGCCTGGGCGCCGGCGGGCAGGGCCGCGAAGTTCGACCAGGTCTTGCCGGCGTCGCCGGACCAGAAGCCAAAGCCGCCCGCGCCGGACCAGTTGGCCACACCCGCGCCGGCGATGTAGAGAGGATCGGACCAGGCCATGTCGGCGGAGTTGCCGTTGCTCCAGTTGGGCGTGGGACCCATCGTCGGCTTGCTGGCCAGGTCCGTTTGCAGCCAGGTGCCGATGTCGCCGGCGCTGTTGATGAACTTGTATGGCGCGCCGGCCGGTGCTGCGGTCAGGGCCAGGGTGGCGGTTTCCTCGATATTGCTGATTGCGCCGCTCCAGCCTGGGGTGGCGGCGGAAGCATTCCTGGTTTCGACGATGCCGCCGCCGTGCACGTGCAGGATGTGGTCGCGGTTGGACGGATCGATCTCGACATCGTCGACCCAGCCCGAGGCGGTTTCGCCCGGCATGGTCGCCTCGATGTCGCGCCAGGTCTTGCCGCCGTCATCGGACAGCTGCACGATCTGCTGGCCGTTCCAGCTGCCCCAGGAGTTGGTCACGCCCAGCGCAATGCGGGTGGTGGCGCCGCTGCCTTGCACGGATACGCCGCCGAGGCCGAAGTTGGTTCCGCCATTCGGGTCTTCGCTCTTGAGCAAGGTCCAGTTACTGCCGTCGAACTTGTAGAAGCGGCCCGGGCCGCCGGCGCCGGGGCCTGCATCCTTGGTGAAGACGACATAGAACATGCCGTCCGCAGCACGCACCATGTGCGGGATGTGATAGCCGGATACCGGCGTCGCTACCGCGTTCCAGCTTGCGCCGCCGTCGCTGGACTTGTACAGGTTCGCGCTCAGGCCTGCCGCGCTGGCATAGTCCGGCGCAATGGCGGTGTAGATGGTCTGGGTTGCCGTTCCGCTGCCCTTGCTCCCGGTATCGTACACCACCAGTTCCACGCCCATTGCGCTGCCGCCAGCGGCGTTGACCTGGTCCTGGGTCATTTTCGTGGTTGCCAGCGACGTCACCTGGGCCCAGGTCCGGCCGGAGTCGGCGCTCTTCCACAGGCCGGCGGTGCGCGAGCCGTAGAACAGTGTCGAGGGCTTGTTTGGATCGACCATCAGGCGTTCGCCGATGGCGCGGCCGCTATTGTTGCCGCCGATCGGGAAGGGCAGGTCGATGTGCGTCCAGTGGTCGCCGCGGTCGCTGGAAAGATACAGGCGGCCATTGCCTTCGAAGGTGTACATGCCGGTCGCCATGTACACCAGTTGGTCGTTGTTCGGATCAAGGGCAATGCTTTCGATGCCGTGGTATTTGCTCTCGGCCGCGCCGAAACCCAGGCCGTCGGTGAGCGGCGTCCAGGAAGACGTTGCCTGGTTCCAGCGATAGGCGCCCCCAATGTCGGTGCGCGCATACAGAAGGTTGGCGGTGGCGGGATGGAAAATCAGGCCGGTGACGTAGCCGCCGCCGCCCCATTTCACGCTGCTCCAGGTGGTGACCTTGCTGCCCGTGGCGTTGTTGGCATTGCCGGCGTTGCCGCTGCTGCCGCTGTTACCGGTGGCGGTTGCGCTGCCTGTCCCCGGCGTGCTGCCGCTGCCGTTTGAAGCGGGCGGGTTGCTGTTGCTGCTTGCCGCGGTCGTGCTGCCGCTATCGCCTGAACCGCCTGAGCTGCCTGATCCGCCTGAGCCGCCGCCACAGCCCGCGGCCAGGCCAGCTGCGACGACCGCCAGGACGATCGTCCGCATCTTGAGTTTCTTCATAAAATCCCTTCCAGATAATGTGTACCGCTTAAGGGATTGTGGGAGTGGTCGCCTGCCATGGCAATTCTCAAGAACGCCAACGCCTTGAATGAAATTTCACAGCCGGCCAGCCGAGGCGCGGCCGTTATGAAAATCACCGATTCCGGCAATGATTTCATGCAAGCCGGGTTCCGTTCGTATCCAGGCCGTAGTACCGGTGTTAGCATCGGGCGCACCATAAGCAACCACCAGGAGACAGACGGATGAAGCAACTGCAGCAAATTTGCATCGCGGCCTTGGGCGCTGCCTGCCTGACGAACAACGTGGCGATGGCCGCCGCGCCTGCCAAATTTGCCGCGCGCCAGGTTGTGCTGGACGCCGCCCGGGCGGAGCAGCCGCTGGACCGCTTCTTCGACCTGTCGGTCGGTTCCGATTACCCGGGCACCTTGCGGCGCGACGACAGCATGGCGCAGCTGAAGACCCTGGTCGACGAAACCGGCTTCCGCTACATCCGCTTCCACGCGATCTTCCACGACGTGCTGCAAACGGTGAAGAAGGAAAACGGCAAGCTGGTTTATGACTGGACCGGCATCGACAAGCTGTACGACGACCTGCTGGCGCGCAAGATCAAGCCTTTCGTCGAACTGGGCTTCACCCCGAAGGCGCTGGCCACGTCGGACTTGAAGATCTTCTATTGGGAAGGCTATACCTCGCACCCCGAGCTGGAAGGCTGGCGCGACCTCATCACCGCCTTCGTCACCCATTGCCAGCAGCGCTACGGCAAGGAAGAGGTGCGCAGCTGGTTCTTCGAAGTGTGGAATGAGCCGAACCTGGACGGCTTCTGGGAGCGCGCCGACCAGAAGGCCTATTTCGAGCTGTACGACGTGACGGCCAAGGCGATCAAGGCGATCGACCCGGCCTTGCGCGTGGGCGGACCTTCCACGGCCGGCGCGGCCTGGGTGCCGGAATTCCTCGATCATGTATCGAAGAGCGGCGCGGCAGTCGACTTCGTGACCACTCACACCTACGGCGTGGATAGCGGTTTCCTGGACGAGAAAGGCGTTGAGGATACCAAGCTGTCGCCTTCACCGGACGCCATCATCGGCGACGTGCGCAAAGTGCGCGACCAGATCACGGCGTCGAAGTATCCGGACCTGCCGCTGTATTTCACCGAATGGAGCACCAGCTACAACCCGCGCGACAGGGTGCACGATTCCTATATCGGCGCGGCCTACATCTTGAGCAAATTGAAGGGAACAAAGGGCCTGGTGCAGGGGATGAGCTACTGGACGTACACCGATCTGTTCGAAGAACCGGGTCCGCAGAACAAGCCGTTCGAAGGCGGCTTCGGCCTGATGAACCCGCAGGGCGTGCGCAAGGGGCCGTATTTCTCCTACAAATACCTGCACGCCCTGAGTGGCAAGGAGATCCTGACAAAGGATGCCCAGGTGATGGCAGCCGGAGACGATACGGGCGTGCGTGCCGTGGCCTGGGACTTCCAGCAGCCGCAGCAACCGGTCAGCAACCGCTCGTTCTACACCAAGGTGCAGCCCGCCACGCCGTCCGCGCCGCTGGCGCTCTCGATCCGCCCTGCCAAGCCTGGCAAGTATCGCCTGCAGGTGCGCCGCACGGGCTTCCGTGCCAACGACGCACACACGGCTTATATCGAGATGGGCATGCCGGACAAACTGACGCCGGCCCAGCTGGAAAAACTCATGGCGTTGACCAAGGATGCGCCGGAAACGGAGCGTGAAGTCAATATCGGCAAGTCGGGCGTTTATTCGCTCACCCTGCCGATGCGCAGCAACGATGTGGTGCTGGTGACGCTGGAGCAGATCGGGAAACGCTAGCGCAGTGGCGTAGTGGCGCTGCAGCGCTATGGGGCGTTAGCGCCTTGGCGCCGTGGCGTTGCCGCCAGCGTGCGTCCTCCATCGACGACGCACGCATGCCTGCTTAAGCGTGGGAGGCCGGGCGTTCCCTGACGATTCCGCGGTACACGAGGTAGGTCGCCACCAGGCTGATGGCGCCCGCGCCTGCCAGCCAGTAGCCGGGAGCCGCCTTATCGCCGCTGACTTCGATCAGCCAGGTGGACAGCAGTGGCGTCAGCCCGCCGAACATCGCGGTCGCCAGGCTGTAGGCCAGCGAGAAGCCGGTGGTCCGCACCTGGGCAGGGATGATCTCCGTCAGCGCGACGATGGTAGCGCCGTTGTAGCTGCCGTACAGGAAGGACAGCCACAGTTCAACCATCACCATATTGCCGAAGCTCGGGTTGGCAATCAGCCAGGACATCGCAGGATAGGCAGTGAGCGCCACCAGCGCCGAACAAGCGGCCATCACGGGCCAGCGTCCAATGCGGTCCGACAGGGCGCCCATGATGGGCAGCCAGATGAAATTCGACAGTCCGACGCACAGCGTCACCAGCAGGCTGTCTTCGGTGCTCAACTTGAGGACGTTCTTGCCAAACGTGGGCGTGTACACCGTAATCATGTAGAACGCGACGGTCGTCAGCACGACCAGCATGGCGCCCACCGTGACCAGCGCCCAGTTGCGGCCGATGGTCTGCATCATCTGGCTGAAGGTCGGATGCGACTTCTGCGCCAGATAGGCTTCGGTTTCCTGCAAGGAGCGGCGAATGTAGAACACCACGGGAATGATCGAACAGCCAATGAAGAAGGGAATGCGCCAGCCCCAGTCCGCGATCATATCCTTCGCGAACATATGGTTGAGCGCATAGCCCAGCGCGGCGGAAAAGATGATGGCCACCTGCTGGCTAGCCGACTGCCAGCTGACGTAGAAGCCCTTGTTGCCCGGCGTTGCCATCTCCGACAGGTAGACCGACACGCCGCCCAGCTCCACGCCGGCCGAAAAGCCCTGCAGCAGACGGCCGATCAGCACCAGGAACGGCGCCATCAGACCGATGCTGGCATAGCCCGGGACGAAGGCGATCAACGCCGTCCCCGAGGCCATGATGCCGAGGGTTAGCACCAGGCCCTTGCGGCGTCCGATGCGGTCGATGTAGCTGCCCAGGAAGATAGCGCCCAGCGGACGCATGAAGAAGCCGGCGCCGAAAGTGGCGAAGGTCATCATCAGCGCCGCATATTCGCTCGTCGCGGGAAAGAATGCGGCAGCGATCTGCTGCGCATAAAAACCAAACAGGAAGAAATCATACATTTCGATGAAGTTCCCGCTGGTGACACGGATGACCGTGCCGAGCCTGGACGTGCGGCGCACCGGCACGGTTGCGGCAGGAGCCGAAACGCCCGCGTCGATGGTGGTATAGCTTGTCATAATGACCTCTCAGGAAAAACCACCGGCGCATCGCACCGGCTTGAAGATGGGATTCAGTGCTGCCTGGCGACCGGTTCCAGGCCCGTTGCCTCGATGGCCGCCGCATTGGCGGGCGATGCCAGGAAACGCAGCAGCTGGCGCGCGGCCTCCGGGTGAGTCGAGCCACGCACGACCGCGCCGGAGAACTCCGTCCTGAGCTGAACTTCCTCAGGCAGCAGGCCGACGATGTCGATGCCGTGCACCGGTTTCAGCTCGCTTCGCTGCTGGCATCCAAAATCCGCCTCACCCTGCGCGATGATCTCGCCCACCGGGGTGGCGGGAATCTGTGCGGCCTTGCCTTCCATCGCCTGCTTGATGCCGAGCTTCTCCAGCAGTTGGCGCTTGATGTACTCGCCGCTGGCACTGTCGGAGTAGGCGACGTGGGACGCGTGCAGGAAGGCCTGGCGCAAGCTATCGATCGTGCTGATGTCCGGTTTCGCCGCGCCATGCTTGACGGCGCATGCGATCGGGGAATTGGCCAGGACGACCTTGCTGCCCGGCTCCAGTTTTCCTTCGGCCATCAGTTTGTCGAGGGCGTCGCCCACCATGATGACCACGTCGATCGGTTCGCCGCGTGCAAGGCGCGCCGGAATGGCATTCTTGGTCGTTCCCATCGATGGTCCCCATGCCGACAGCAGGCGGTCGCCGCTCGCGCGTTCATATGGGCCCGACAGGTCCTTGTAGGCCTGGGCAAAGCCGCCCGAGCTGACGACGCTGAGGTCGGTGGCGTGCGCCATGGTGGTGAGCGCGAGCGCCGCGAACACCGACAGCGCCTTGGTTTTTAAGTGATGTGGACGCATAGCGATTTCCTTCTGAGCGTTAAAACTTGTGCATGAGGCCGAGCGTGACGCCGCTGCCGTGGCGGCCGTTCGGGCGCGAAGCGGTCAGTCCGGCCGCGTCGCCGCGCCAGACGGTGTAATCGGCTTCGACATATGCCGTGGTGCGCGGCGCCATTGTCTTTTCGAGGAAAAGGAAGCCGCGGTCAAAACCGTCGTCGACGAAACTTGTGGCTTCGCGCCGCACGCTGTACCAGGCCGTGGTAACGAGCAGGCCGGGCAGGGCCTCGCGGCTGACGCCCGCCGACAGCACGCGCTGGCGTACGGTCTTGTCCGCGCCCGTGTCGGCCTTGTTGCGGGCGGCGTTTGCCTTGAATTCCCAGCCGGCGAGGCGGACTGCCGCGCCGAGCGTCCAGGCATTCAGCGGCAGGTCTTCCTTGCTGCGAAACTGCGTGGTGGCGCCGGAGATGACCCAGTCCGGGCGCTGGTAGGCCAGGGCGAGGCCGTGGCTCGATGAGGCCGACGAATCGCCGGGCACTTCGCCGAAGGACCAGGCGGCGCGCGCCTGCCACGGCCCTACGTTGGCGGTGTATTTGACGGTATTGTCGAGACGGTAGAAATTGTCGGCGTAGCCGCTGGGCCCGTACTGCCGGCCGAATGCATGCGTGCCAAATGCGGTATTGCTGAGTCCTGCCACATTGATGTTGGGATTGAACGAGGCGTAGCGCTTGCCGATTGGATCGACGGGGATCAGTGCGTCGGAAAGCAGGTTGGTCTGGCGTCCTGCGGCCAGGGTGCCGTACGGGGTCTCGAGGCCGACCCATGACAGGCGGTCGAACAGGCGATCGCTCTTGGCGGAAGTGCCGGTGTCAGCATTGATGCCGCCTTCCAGGCGAACCAGCGCGGCCCAGCCGCCACCGAGTGACTCCTTGCCCTTGAAACCCCAGCGGCTGGTCTGGTTCACGCCGCTGCTGACTGCAGTGGTGTGGCCGGGCGGGATGGGGGCGTTGTTTGCGCCAAGGTCGCTGGTGGCCCGCACGCCGACGTCGACGATGCCGTACAGGTCGATGCCTGACTGTGCCAGGCAGGGGCCGCTCGCCATGAGCAGTGCGGTAAGGGCGCAGGAAGGGCGCACATTGTCTCCTTTTTTGAATGCCTTCTTGATGAGGCTGATTGATGAGCCTGAATGTTCAGTGGATGAATCATGCTCCAAATGGCATAATTTGATAATTGCAATTTTCCAGCGTATTAATGCACCATGCGCATCAATTACGATCTCCACGACTTGCAGGCCTTCGTCGCCGTTGCAGAACGGGCCAGTTTCCGCCAGGCCGCCAGCGACCTGTTCCTGTCGCAATCCGCGCTGAGCCGGCGGATCGAAAAGCTGGAGGAAGGCCTTGGCGTCAAGCTGTTCGAGCGCACCACGCGCCGCGTGCAACTGACCAATGTGGGACAAACCTTCCTGGTGAATGTCCGCACCGCGCTGGACGGGCTGGAGGATGCGGTGCTGGGCGTCGCCGACCTGGCGGCGCACCGGACGGGCACGGTGACCCTGGCGTGCGTGCCGTCCGCCGTCTGGCATTTCCTTCCCGACGTGTTAAAGCAGTTCAGTGAACGCTTCCCGCGCATCCGCGTGCGCGTGCACGACGAAAGCGCGCAGGACGTACTGAATCTGGTGCTGGCAGGCGAGGCGGATTTCGGGATCAATTTCACCGGCGCAGAGGATGCGGAAATCGTGTTCGAGCCGATTTATGAAGAACGCTATGTGCTGGCGATGCGGAGCGATCATCCACTGGCGCGCCGCAAGAAGCTGAACTGGAAGGACACGGTGGGCGAGCGCTATATTTCGGTCGCCAAATCAAGCGGCAACCGCAGCGTCATCGACGCCGCGCTGGCCGGTGTGGAGAAGCATCCGCTGATCTTTTGCGAGGTCAATCACGTCTCCGGCGTACTGGCCCTGGTCGAGGCGGGCATGGGCGTAGCCGCGGTGCCCGGCCTGTCAGTCCTGCCCGGGCGGCCGGATACGATCGTTGGCGTGCCGCTGGTGAATCCATCGATCCATCGGACGCTGGGCTTGATCAGCAAGCGCAATCACAGCATGGCGCCCGCGGCGCGCACCTTGTTCGAGATGCTCTCGAAAGCGCTCCTGCGCGAGCGGCCGCCGCGCGGGAACTGATCCGACCGCGTTCCCGGGCCACTCGCGGGTAGGGACCTCGGCGGCTTACTGCAGGGTGGCCAGGTAGGCGATCAGGTCGGCGCGCTGCTTGTCGTCGCCCAGTCCGGAAAACGGCATGGTGTTGCCTGGCACCGCCGCTTGCGGATCACGCAGGTAGCTGTCCAGGGTTTTGGCGTCCCAGGTCAGCGCGGTACGCTTCATCGCCGGGCTGTAGCGGAAGCCCGCGGCGCTACCGGCCTTGCGACCCAGCACATTGGCCAGGCCGGGGCCAACGCCGTGCGTCGCGCTGATGGCGTGGCAGGCCGCACATTGCGCGAACACGGCCTTTCCGGCCGACACATTCTGAGCCCATGCCGGGGCGGCCGCCGCCAGCGCGGCGATAGTGAGGGGAAGGGTGCAGTGTTTCATGGTCTTCATGTTTTTTTCTCCAGTAGTTGCGCTGCTTATCCCAGCAGTCGCGGTCGTTGAACATAATCCACCAAGTCATCGCCCAGGCGCAGTGCCAGCGCGGCGAGCGGGCCGGTCGGGTTGTAGCCCGAGTTGTGCGGATAGACCGAGGCTCCGACCACGAACAGATTGGACGCATCCCAGTGCTGCAGGTGGGGGGACACGGCGCTACTTGCGGGGTCGGCGCCCATTGGCGTGCCGCCCGTGATGTGGGTGCTCTGGTAGATGCGCGTGTCGAAGGGCGCGCGGCGGATGGCGGGCGGCCCCATGAAGTCGGGCTGCATGGCTTTCGCGATCGCGGTCATCCGAGCGCTCACGAATTCCTGCATGCGCAGGTCGTTATCCTGCCAGTCGAAGGTCATGCGCACCAGCGGGATGCCGTAGGCGTCCTTGTAGCTTGGGTCCAGGTCGAGGTAATTCGCCCGGTGCGGGTAGCTGCTGCCCTGGATGTTCAGGTCCATCGAGTGCGCGTACCAATCGGCATTGGCCTGCTTCCACGCCGTGCCCCAAAGCGGTGTGCCGGGAGGCAGGCGGCGCCCGCGGATGGGCCTACCGCCGAACATATTGGCACTGATCATGCCGCCGCCCAGGAAGCCCAGCCCGGCATGGTCGAAGTTGTCGTTGTTGAAATCGTCGATCGTCATCGCGGTGCTGCCGCTGGCCAGGAAGGGATTGGTCCAGGCGTCGCGCAGGAAAAGCTGCATGCCGAAGTTGGGCTGGTAGCAGAAATTGCGCCCGACCACGCCCTTGCCGGTAGCCGGCTCGTATGGGCGGCCGATGCCGCCCAGCAGCAGGAGCCTGGTGTTGGTCATGACGAAGGCCGACAGCACCACGACGTCGGCCGGCTGCACATAGTGCTCGCCGCTTTGGAGATCGAGGCAACGCACCCCGCTGACACGGTGCGCCTTGCGATCGTAGTCCAGGCCCAGCACCTGGGTATGCGGCCGCAGGCTGAAGCTGGCGCGCTGGTGCAGCATGGGATACAGCAGCAATTGTGGCGAGGCCTTGGCCGAGGCCTCGCAGATGAAGCGCTCGCAATGGCCGCAGTACTGGCAGGCTCCCAGCTTCTGGCCGTCCGGGTTGGTGTACGCACCGGACGAGTTGGCAGCCGGGGTCGGGAAGGGGTGGTAGCCAAGCTTGCGGGCCGCGTCCGCGAACAGCTCGCCGGCGCGGGTGCTCTCCAGCGGCTGCTGCGCATAGTCGCCGCGGCGCGGCGCCTCGAAGGGATTGCCGCCGGGCTGGATGCGTCCCTCGATGTTGCCGGCCTTGCCGGACACCCCGAACAGCTGTTCGAACAGGTGGTGGTAGGGTTCCATCTGGCGGTAGCTGACGCCCCAGTCCTGCAACAGCAGTTCTTTGGGGATCGCCTTGCTGCCGTAGCGCGATGTGTAGTGGCTGCGCAGTACCGGGTCGTACTCGGCCCAGCGCCAGGTGTGGCCGTTCCAGTGGTTGGCGGCGCCGCCGATGCCGTCGCCGGGCAGGAAGGCTTCCATCCAGCGCACGGGCGCGGCGGCCGCGCCGGCGTGGTGGCGCAGGGTATAGGTTTCCGTGCTCCAGCGCTGCACCAGCCCTTGCCGCACATCCCAGCGCAGCTCGTCACGCTGGGCGGGCAGGCGCGCTGCGGGCCCGGCGCCATGGTCGCCGCCACGTTCGAGCACCAGCACGTCGACATTTTTTGCGGTCAGCTGGCGCGCGACCAGGGCGGCGGTGAGGCCGCCGCCGACGATGACCACGGTGTGGCGTTTGCGTACATTCATCATGGAGCGTCCTTAGCTGAAATCGGGAATGGCGGCCGGTCGCGCCGCGCCGGGATAGGGCTTGCCGCGGTAGGCGACCATGTCGCGACTGTGCGTGGCGGGCAGGCCGGGATAGCCGATCAGGCGCCAGAACACCTTGCCGGCATTGCCGCCGTACACGGGGTCGGCAAAGCAGCCCTGCACGAACAGGGGATACAGCAGCTCGTTGAACCACTCGCCCAGTGCGAAGCCGACGCCGTCGGCCCGGCCGGCCTGGATCTCCTGCAGCAACTGTTCGGCCAGCGCGGGCGCCAGCAGGTCGAAGGGCTGGCCGTGGCGTTGCAAACTGAGCTCGCTGACGGCACGCAGGCCGGCCTTGAAATGCTGTTCGGGGGTGCCGGGCCACTGCGGTCCGGCCTGCGGCGGCGCCGGCGTCCAGGGCCCGGCCAGGTAGCGGCCCGCGCCCTGCCCGAAGGCGCCCGCCAACTGACGGTCGATGTAGACGGCCAGGCCACAGTCGACGCCGGATGGGGTCAGGCTGTCGGCCGGGCACATCACGTTGACCAGCTGCTCGACCAGGGCCGCCTCCTCCAGGCCAAGGCTCTGGTAGCCGGCCGGTGGCGGCAGGGTGGCGGGAGAGGGGCCGTCGGCTGCGACGGCGCGGCCGGCGCCGGGTAGCAGCGGTGCTGCGCCAAGGCCGGCGAGGCGGACAAGGAAGTGGCGGCGGCGCGCGGGGCTTGCCTGATCGCTCATGGTTGCTCCTTAGGGTGGGAAAAAACGGTGGCGCCGGCCTGCCAGCCGCCGCCGGTGCTCTGGAACAGGGCTGCCGTGGCGGCCAGCCGGTCGCCGCGCACCTGCGCCAGGGCCAGCTGGGCGGAGAGCAGGTTGCGCTGGGCGTCCAGCGGCTCCAGGTAGGCGGCGTAGCCGGCGCGATAGCGGCGCGTGGCCAGGGCGAGGCTGTCCTGCAGCGCGTCGCACTGCTGGGCCAGCGCCTCCTCCTGCTGCGCGCTCAGTGCCACGGCAGCCAGCGCGTCCTCCACCTCGCGGAAAGCGGCCAGGACGGCCTTGCGGTAGGCGTAGGCGGCCTGGTCGCGCCGCGCTGCTGCGGCGTCGGCCTGGGCGCGCAGACGGCCGGCATCGAACAGGGGGGCCAGTACGCTGCCGCCCAGCGCGAAGACATTGACCGCCTGTGGGATCAGGCTGGCATCGGCCCGGCCGGCGCTGGCCGCCAGCCGGATGCTGGGCATGAAGGCGGCGCGCGCCGCGTCCAGCGCGTAATCGGTGGCGGCCAGCTGCTGTGCGGCCTGGGCCAGGTCCGGGCGCCGCTCCAGCAAGCGGGACGGCAGGCTGCGCGGCACGTGCGGCAAGGCCAGCGCCGCCAGCGGCACGCTGGGTGGGAGCGCGGCCGGCGCCTGTCCCTGCAGCAGCGCCAACGCGCCCTCCGTGCGCGCGGCCGCC
>DASWYX010000527.1:0-4542 GCA_036404755.1 Pseudoduganella sp. | reverse complement strand
GGCGCCGAAGGCGAGCCAGGCGCCGAGCGGCGCGGTTGCGGCGTCGTCGATGAGCGCCCATTTGATGCGGGTATTGCCCGCGTCGATCAGCAGCGCGCTCATGATGCAAGCCTCAGCGACACGTCGCCCGACAGCACGGCGACGCGGCCAGCGGCGGTATCGAGCAGCAGCCGTCCATGTTCGTCCACGCCGGTGGCCAGGCCCTGCTGCAGGATATTGCCGTGATCGAGGATATTCACCTGCTCGCCGCGCCAGGCCTGCAGTGCATTCCAGCGCTCGGCGAACGCCGTGAAGCCGACGTCGTCGAACTCTGACAGCACGGCGGCCAGTCGGCTGAGCAGTTGCCCCATCAAGGCGTTGCGGTCCATGCGCGCCAGCCAGGGCGCGGACGAAATATCGCTGCGTCCGATGGCCGCTTCCAGCTCGTCCGGCATCAGCAGGTTCATGCCGCAGCCGATCACCGCCCACACCGTGCCATCGGGCGCGGATTGTGTTTCGACCAGGATGCCCGCCAGCTTGGCGCCATCCTTCAGCACATCGTTCGGCCACTTCAGCTGCACCGGCACGCCCAGTTGGCCCAGCGTCTCGGCGATCGCAACGCCGATCGCCAGCGGCAGGCCGACCATGCGCTGCAGGGGCGAGCGAAAAGGCCAGGCCAGCGAGAACGTCAGCGACGCGCCCGCGGCGGACAGCCAGGGACGCCCGGCGCGGCCGCGGCCTGCCGTCTGCTCTTCGGCGATGCGCAGCACGGGGTCGCGCAGGGATGCGTCGCCGGCGCCAGGCGGCTGCGCAGCGCCAGGCACGCGCGCCAGCAGGTCGGCATTGGTCGAACCGGTGCTGGCGACGGCTTCGATGGAAACGTGGCTGGCGCTGGTCGCCAGGTGCCGGGCGATGGCCTCGGCGGAAAGAGGGATAGCGTTCATATCTTGCGCGCCTTGTGCGGCGCCCTGGCAAAAGCCCGGTCGTACAAAAAATTGGGCAGCATGCGCAGCAGCTTCGCCACCACGCCCATCTGCCATGGAATCACCCGGTAGCTGACGCCACGCTCGATCGCCCGCGCGGCAGCGGACGCAAACACGTCCGGCGCCATCAGGAAGGGCATGGCGTAAGCATTTCGCCGCGTCATCGGCGTATCGATATAGCCCGGCGCGATCGTCACCACGCTGATATTCGAACTGCGCAGCTCAACGCGCAGCGATTCGCAGTAGGTGCGGACCGCCGCCTTGGACGCGCTGTAGCCGCCTCCGCCCGGCAGCCCGCGCACGCCGGCCACGCTGGCGATGCCGACCAGGCGCGCCGCCATACGCTGCGCGCGCATTGGCTCGATGAAAGGTGAGAAGGTGGCCACCGTGGCCGTCACATTGGTGGCAATGATGGACTCGAACACCGGCAAGTCCTCGGGGAACTCGGTGATCGTGCCATGCGAGATGCCGGCGTTGGCGATGACGACGTCCACGCCGCCCGCATATTCGATAAAGGCTTCGGCGGCACGGCGCACGGCTGCGTGGTCGGTAACGTCAGCAGGATAGGCGCGGTGCAGGTGGGGAGAGGGAAGGGTGGCGATCAGCGCATCGAGCGCCTCGCCGCGGCGGGCCAGCAGGCCGAGCGTGGCGCCCTGCCGGGCATAGTGCCCGGCCAGTGCGGCGCCAATGCCGCTCGATGCGCCGGTGATGAAGACGCGCTTCAAGGCAGGATTACTTCTTCTCCGCCTTGGCTTTGGACACCAGGAAGTCCATCACCTGCAGCGCGTTGGCCTGCTGCTGGCCTTCGGTCAGCGGAACGACGGAATCCTTGTTCGCCACATAGGGCGAAGTCAGGTACTTGCCGTCGATGGCGATCATCGGCCAGGAATCGATCTGGTAGGCCTCCATCATGGCATCGGTGCGGCGCACCTTGCCGGCGATGCCGAAGCCGCGATAGGTATCGATGAATTTGTTCTTGTCGATGCCGTTCTTCTCGGCCCAATCGAGCACCATTTCATCGCGGTTCAGGCGGTTGCGCTCGACGTGCATCGCATTGAACACCTTGTTGTGGTACTGCTCCACCAGGCCCAGTGCTTCCAGCGTGAAGAACAGCTTCTGCTGCGGCAGCACTTCGGGACCGCGCGAAACGTGCACGCGCTTGAACACGATATTGTCGCCCTGCTTTTTCACCCACTCGGCCAGCTTCGGCTCCAGCGCGTAGCAGTGCGGGCAGTAGTAGGCGAAGAATTCGATGACCTCGACCTTCTTGCCGGTATCCGTCGGCTGCGGATTATTCAGCACGATGTATTCGCCGCCCGGCTTGGGATCGGCCGGGGAAGCGGCCGCGCCCAGCGCAGCAAAGGACAGGGTGGCGAGGGCCAGGATTTTCTTCAGGACTTGCATCGTGCTTCAGCTCCTTATTTCTGTTGGCGGACCACGGCAACGTCAATGCCGTTTTCAGAGAGTTTGCCGCGCACCTTGTTCCTCGCTTCCACCAGGGTGAAGGGGCCCATGCGCACGCGGTGCAGCACCACATTGTCGTTGGTACGGTCGGACACGGTCGCCTCGAAGCCCAGCAGGGCCAGCTTGGCGCGCGTGGCTTCCGCATCGTTCACTTCGCGGAAGGCGCCGGCCTGCAGATAATAGACGTATTTGTCTTCGGCCGTTGCGGCGGGCGCCGGAGCGGCCGCCTGGGCCGGCGGCGCGGCGCTGTTGACCGGCGGCGGCATGGCCGGCTTGGCGTCGGCGGCTGGCGCGGGAGCCGGAGCAGGCTTCGGCGCAGGCCTGGACTCGCCCTGCGACTGGATATTGTCCACCACGCGCTGCAGCTCGTCCGCCGGCGGCGCCTTGGTCTCGCGTTCGAACTCGTTATTGGCCTTGCGCGTGGACTCCTTGCTGCCGTACATCGGCTTGTTCGGGTCCGAGATCTGGCCTTCCGCCTGGTCCGCCTTGCCCGTCTTCGGCGCGCGGTCCGTGAACGGGGTCTGGCCCTTGGTGATCATCAGGGCCACCACCACGGCGATGACCAGGCCAATTACGAGGCCGATAACAAAACCTACCAGCGTGTTGCCTTGCTGGCGCAACGAGGGGGAAGTGCGAAAAGTCATCGTGCGGTGAGTCCTTGCGATTACATCTGGTTTGGTGCGGATACGCCGATCAGTGCCAGGCCGTTGCGCAGCACCTGGCGGGTGGCGACCATCAGGGCCACGCGGGCCAGCTTGGTCGACTCGTCTTCCACCAGCACCTTTTCGGCGAAGTAGAAGGAGTGCAGGGCGGCGGCCAGGTCGCGCAGGTAGAAGGCTACCTGGTGCGGGCCCAGTTCGGACTGGGCGCGGGCCAGCATTTCAGGATACTGGGCCAGCGTGGACAGCAGGGTGGCTTCGCTTGGCGCGGTCAGCGGGGACAGGTCCACGTCCGACAGCGTCTTCTCGTCGCCGCCCCAGTTTTCCAGCATGCGGCAGATACGCGCGTGGGCGTATTGCACGTAGTAGACCGGGTTTTCGTCCGAGTTCTTGAGCGCGACGTCGACGTCGAACACGAATTCGGTATCGGCCTTGCGGGAAATCAGGAAGAAGCGCACGGCGTCGCGGCCCTTGGTGATGTCGCCGCCGCCGGACCATTCGATCAGGTCGCGCACGGTCACGTAGGAACCGGCGCGCTTGGAGATCTTCACCTCGGCGCCATCTTTCATCACGGTGACCATCTTGTGCAGCACATAGTCAGGGAAGCCTTGCGGGATGCCCATGCCGACGGCCTGCAGGCCGGCGCGCACGCGGGCGATGGTGCCGTGGTGGTCGGAACCCTGCACATTGATGGCCTGGGTGAAGCCGCGCTGGAACTTGACGATGTGGTAGGCCACGTCCGGCACGAAGTAGGTGTAGCCGCCCTCGGACTTGCGCATCACGCGGTCCTTGTCGTCGCCGAAGTCGGTGGTGCGCAGCCACAGGGCGCCGCCGTCTTCGTAGGTATGGCCGCTGGCGACCAGCGCTTCGACGGCTTTTTCCACCTTGCCGTCGGTGTACAGCGAGGATTCGAGGTAGTAGTTATCGAACTTCACGCCGAAGGCTTGCAGGTCGATGTCCTGCTCGTTGCGCAGGTAGGTCACGGCGAAGGCGCGGATGTTTTCCAGGTCTTCCACGTCGCCGCTGCCGGTGACCGGCTGGCCGTCGGAGGCGGAAACGGTCTTCTTGGCCAGGAAGTCGGCGGCGATGTCAGCGATGTAGTCGCCGTTGTAGGCCGATTCGGGCCAGGCCTGGTCGCCCGGCTTCAGGCCCTTGGCGCGCGCCTGCACGGACAGCGCCAGGTTCTGGATCTGCACGCCGGCGTCGTTGTAATAGAACTCACGGGTCACTTTTGCGCCCTGCGCTTCGAACAGCGCGGACAGCGCATCGCCCAGCGCCGCCTGGCGGCCGTGGCCCACGTGCAGCGGGCCGGTCGGGTTGGCCGACACGAACTCCACCTGCACCGACTGTCCCTTGCCGGCGTTGGAACGGCCATACGCGGCGCCTTCGCGGAGCACGCGCTGGATGGTCGCCAGCCGGTTCCCGGCCTTCAGCCGGAAATTGATGAAGCCGGGACC
>DASWYX010000526.1:0-8906 GCA_036404755.1 Pseudoduganella sp. | reverse complement strand
TCGGCCACCCGCTGGGCGCCTCGGGCGCGCGCCTGGTGACGACGGCGCTGAACCAGCTGGAACGCACCGGTGGCCGCTATGCGCTGTGCACGATGTGCATCGGCGTGGGCCAGGGTATCGCGCTGGTCATCGAGCGGGTCTGATCATGCCGGTCTACGAGATCAATGGCGTGCGCCCGGTGGTGCATCCTACCGCCTATGTGCACCCGACGGCGGTGCTGATCGGCGACGTGATCGTCGGCCCGCGCTGCTATGTGGCGCCGCTGGCTTCCCTGCGCGGCGACTTCGGCCGCCTGATCCTGGAAGAAGGCGCGAACGTGCAGGACACCTGCGTGATGCATGGCTTCCCCGGTGCGGACACGGTGGTCGAAAAGGATGGCCACATTGGCCATGGCGCCGTGCTGCACGGCTGCCGCATCGGCCGCAACACGCTGGTCGGCATGAACGCGGTAGTGATGGACAACGCCGTCGTAGGCCCGGAGAGCATCGTCGCCGCCTGCGCCTTCGTCAAGGCCGGCATGGAAATACCGGCGCGCAGCATGGTGGTCGGCACGCCCGCCAAAGTGGTGCGCCAGGTGAGCGACGAGGAACTGAAGTGGAAGATTGGCGGCACCGAGCAATACCAGGAGCTGTCCGTGCGCTCGATGCAGACGATGCGCGAGGTGGAACCGGACACGGAAGTCGCGGCAAACCGCCCGCGCATGCAGTGGGAAACCTCGCTGCCCATGCACCTGCATAAACAATCTAACGATAAACCGGAGACCTGAGAAATGGCACAAACCCTGCAAAGCTTCATCGGCGGCCGCTGGCAAGGCAAGGAGGCGGCAACGCCGCTGTACAACGCGCTGACCAATGGCGTGATCTACCACACTCACGCCGAGCAGCTGGATTTCGAGGAGGCCGTCAACTATGGCCGCAAGACGGGCGTGCCATCGCTGATGAAGCTGGACTTCCAGCAGCGCGCGGCCTGCCTGAAGGCGTTGGCGCTGTACCTGATGGAACGCAAGGAAGAGCTGTACAAGATTTCGCACCTGACCGGCGCAACGCGTCCGGACAGCTGGGTGGACGTGGAAGGCGGCATCGGCACGCTGTTCGCCTACGCCAGCATGGGCAGCCGCGAGCTTCCTTCGTCGAATGTGCTGCATGAAGGCCCGGCGATGGCGCTGGGCAAGCGCGGCGGCTTCGCCGGCACCC
Organism: Pseudoduganella sp.; assembly: GCA_036404755.1. GTDB lineage: Bacteria > Pseudomonadota > Gammaproteobacteria > Burkholderiales > Burkholderiaceae_D > Rugamonas. The sequence goes on along the minus strand of DASWYX010000526.1, from coordinate 7,713 downwards.
ATATCCTGGTGCCGCGCGGCGGCATCGCGGTGCACATCAATGCTTTCAACTTCCCGATCTGGGGCCTGCTGGAAAAGTTCGCGCCATCCTTCCTGGCGGCGATGCCCTGCATCGGCAAACCGGCATCGGCAACCAGCTACCTGACCGAGGCGCTGGTGCGCATAATGAACGACTCCGGCCTGCTGCCTGAAGGCGCGCTGCAGCTGGTGATTGGTTCGACCGGCGACCTGCTGGACCGCCTGCAGGGGCCGGACGTGGTGACGTTCACCGGTTCGGCCGACACGGCCGCCAAGCTGCGCTCGAACCGCAATATCCTGAATAACTCGATCCCCTTCACGGCCGAAGCGGATTCGCTGAATTGCGCCATCCTGGCGCCGGATGTGACGCCGGACGATCCCGAGTTCGACCTGTTCGTGAAGGAAGTGGCGCGCGAGATGACGGGCAAGGCAGGGCAGAAATGTACCGCCATCCGCCGCATCATCGTGCCGCAAGACCGTGTGGACGGAGTGGCCGAGCGCCTGCGCGAGCGCCTGTCGAAGATCGTCGTGGGCGATCCGTCGGTGGAAGGCGTGCGCATGGGCGCGCTGGCGTCGAAGGACCAGCAGCGCGACGTGGCCGAGCGCGTAGCGATGCTGGCGCGCGGCAATGAGATGGTGTTCGGCGGCGACGCGCTGAAGCTGGTGGGCGAAGGCGTGGCCGATGGCGCCTTCTTCTCGCCCACGCTGCTGCTGTGCCGCGATGCGCTGCGCAACGACGCGGTGCACGATGTGGAAGCCTTCGGCCCGGTCAGCACGATGATGACGTATTCCGATATGGACGAAGCACTGGCGCTGGCGGCGCGCGGCAAGGGCAGCCTGGTGTCCACGCTGGTGACGAAGGACCCGATGATCGCGGCGCATGCGGTGCCGATCGCCGCGGCTTCGCACGGCCGCGTGCTGGTGCTGGAGCGCGAAGCGTCCGTCGATTCGACTGGCCACGGTTCGCCGCTGCCGCAGCTCAAGCACGGCGGTCCTGGCCGCGCGGGCGGCGGTGAGGAGCTGGGCGGCATCCGCGCGGTGCGCCACTTCCTGCAGCGCGCAGCGGTGCAGGGTTCGCCGACCATGCTGTCGGCCATCACGGGCGAGTATGTGCGCGGGGGCGCGGTGCGCGAAAGCGAGATCCACCCGTTCCGCAAGCACTTCGAAGACCTGCAGGTCGGCGATTCGCTGCTGACGCATCGCCGCACGGTGAGCGAGGCCGATATCGTGAACTTCGGCGGCGTGTCCGGCGACTACTTCTACATGCACTTCGACGAGATCGCAGCGAAGGATACGCAGTTCGGCAAGCGCATTGCGCACGGCTATTTCGTACTGTCGGCTGCGGCGGGCCTGTTCGTGTCGCCGGCGCCGGGGCCGGTGCTGGCCAACTATGGCCTGGACAACCTGCGCTTCATCACGCCTGTGGCGATCGGCGACACGATCCGCGCGCGCTTGACCTGCAAGCGCAAGGTCGACCGCAACCGCAAGGACGACAAGGGCGTGGGGCAGGGCGTGGTGGCGTGGGATGTGCAGGTGACCAACCAGAATGATGAACTGGTTGCCAGCTACGATATCCTGACGCTGGTCTCCAAGCACGCCTGACTTTTTCGCCACAAGCCGCAAAAAAGATATTGAATTGTCATCTTCCGCGTGCCAAGCTGTATTTTTCGGCACGGGGGAGAACGATCATGGCCAGGAAGCTGTGGGGATTCGTTGCGTGCCTGCTGCTGGCAGGGCAGGCGGCTGCATCGCCGGACGCGGCGCGCATGGCGCGCGGCAAATACCTTGTAGAGGGCATCCTGGCCTGCGCCAATTGCCACGGGGTGCGCGACGAGAAGGGGCGCATCCTGCCGGAGAAAGGCATGGCGGGCGGCTTCCATTTCGTCGAGCCGATGTTCGACGCCTATGCGCCGAATATCACGAATGATCCGGAGACGGGCGTCGGCAAATGGACGGATGCCCAGCTGGGCAAGGCGATCCGCGAAGGCGTGCGGCCGGACGGCTCGATCCTGTCGCCGCTGATGCCGGTCGAGTATTACCGCGTGCTGTCCGACGAAGACCTGGCCGCGGTGATCCTGTACCTGCGCACGCAGCCTGCCGTGAAAGCCTCGGTGCCGAAATCGACCTGGAATTTCCCGCTGCCGCCGAATTATGGACCGCCGCTGGCCAAGGTGAAGGCGCCGTCGCCGAAGGACAAGGTGGCGTACGGGCGCTATATGGTCACGCTGGGGCACTGCATGGAATGCCACACGCCGCGCGGCGAGAAGGGCATGCTGGATGTGTCCCGCCTTGGCGCGGGCGGCCAGTCGATCAGGGGGCCGTGGGGGGAAAGCGTCTCGCGCAACATCACGCCGCATGCGGACGGGCTGAAGGACTGGACCGATACGCAGATCTCGACGGCCGTGCGCACGGGCATGGACCGCCAGGGCAATCCCTACCGGCCGCCTATGGCGTTTGACTGGTATCACAATATCAATGATGCGGACATGGCGGCCATTACGGCCTACCTACGCACGCTGAAGCCTGTGCCCAGCGTGGGCAAGCCCTGATGCCGCCTGGTGCGCACGCACGGCGGGGCTCGGCGCCCCCAAATGATCCGCCCTACGCCTAGCGGAAGGGCGGAGCCGGATCAGCGTGCGAGGCCGAAGGGGGCGTCGATGGAGTGGGCGGGCTGGGTGAACCATACGGGGCCCGATTCGGTCATGTAGAAGTGGTCTTCGTGGCGGATGCCGAACTCGCCGGGCACGCAGATCATCGGCTCGTTGGAGAAGCACATGCCTGGTGCCAGCGGGGTCTTGTCGCCGCCGACGAGGTAGGGCCATTCGTGGATGTCGAGGCCGATGCCGTGGCCGGTGCGGTGGGGCAGGCCAGGCAGCTTGTAGCCGGGGCCGAAGCCGTTTGATTCGAGCGAGCGGCGCGCGGCCTGGTCCACTTCCTCGCAAGGCACGCCCAGCTGGGCGGCTTCGAAGGCTGCCTGCTGCGCGGCCTTTTCCGCATTCCACACGAAGCGCTGGCGCTCGGTCGGCTGGCCGAAGACGTAGCTGCGCGTGATGTCCGAAATATAGTTGTGCAGTTTGCAGCCGGTGTCGATCAGCACCATATCGCCCTGCTTCAGCGTCTGCACATAGCTGACGCCGTGCGGGAAGGCGGTCGCTTCGCCGAACAGCACGATGACGAAATAGGAACCGGCCGGGGCGCCGACCTTGCGGTGGGCGCGGTCGATGAATTCGGCCACTTCGGTGGTGGTGATGCCTTCGCGCAGGATGCTGGCGGTGGCGATGTGCACGGCGAGGGTCATGTCCTTGGCGCGCTGCATCAGGGCGATTTCGGCGGCGGACTTGCGCGTTCGGCAGTGGGCCGTGACGGTGCGCGCATTCTCCAGCGCGTAGCCGGCAGCGAGCGGGCGGATGCCGTCATAGATGAAGAAGGCGGCGCTTTCGCAGATGCCTACGCGCGGCGGCGTGGCGGCGTTTTGTGCGATGCCCATGCGGGCCAGCACATCCACGAACAATTGGTAGGGGCTTTCATGCTCGTGCCAGCAGTTGACGCGGCCTTCGACCAGCATGAAGTCCTTCAGCGTATCTTCTTCAAAGGCGGGAGCGATGTATTCGACCGGGCCGGAGGCGGGCAGGATGGCGCCGACCATGCGCTCGCTTGCGTGCCATTTGGTGCCGGTGAAGTAGAGCAGGTTGGCGCCCGCGTTGATGTAAATGGCGGCGATGCCCTGCTGCTGCATGAAGGCTTGCGCCTTTGCGATGCGGGCCAGGTGTTCGTCCTTGCCGATGGGGATGGCGCCGGCCGTCATGTCGGACAAGGTTGCCAGTGCTTCTTCGGCGGTTTTGCCGCCAATGCCAATGCTCATGCATGCCTCCAGAAAATCGTGGGCGAATCATAGCACCGGCTGCGGAGGGGAAATGCGATTGTGCAGCGATCGTCATCGCGGCTGCGCAGAGCTGCACATAAAAAAGGCCGGCCCATGCTGGCGCCGGCCCAAGGTCCTTACTGGGTAAGGAGGCTCACCTGGTCGAGGACAAAGGAGGTTTGCAGCGAAGAGTCTTCCGTCATCGCGAACGACAGGCGCACCGTCTGGCCCTTGTAGGGCAGCAGGTTGAAGCTGCGGATCTGGTATCCGCTGGCCGCGTTCACATTGGAATAGGTTGCCAGCGTGCCGAGGACGGCGCCGGCGGTGTTCTTCACGGTGACCACCAGCTTGTCGTAGGCGGTGCTGCCCGATTCCGCGGTGTCGATGTGCAGCGCGAAAGTCAGGTTGGCCGTGGTCGCGGTAGACGGAATCACGACATCCTGGGTGATGGTCTCGGAAGCGGTGGTGCCGTTGCCGCCCAGCCAGGCGAAGCGGGTGCCGGCATAGGCGGTCTGGCCGCTGAAGCTGCCGATCACGCCGGTGGTGCCGGCCCAAGGTGCGGTGCCGGATTCAAAGCCGCCGTTGCCGACACGCTCGGTCTGCGAGCCGCCCACGGTCAGCGTGGCGTTGGACGAGGTCACGGTGACCGGCGTGGTCGCCGAATCGGTCACGCTGGCGTTGAACACGGCGCCGTTGTCGGCCGCCTGCGCGGTGAAGGAGTAGGTGGCCGAAGTGGCGCCGGAAATCAGCGCGCCGTTGCGGTACCACTTGTAGGTGTAGGGCGCGGTGCCGCCGGAAGCGCCGACGGTGAAGCTGGCGGTGGCGCCGGCTGCGACAGAAACGCTGTTCGGCTGGGTGGCGATGGCCAGGCTGCCTGCCGCTTCGTCCACGTCCGCACCGACGTTGATGGCCGCGTAGGCGCGCTTGACGGCGGTCGCTTCCTTCGAGCCCACGCCATACAGTTCTTCGGCTGCCGCCAGCACCTTGTTGCGCGCGTCCGCATAGTTGGTGGAGGCGGTGAACTTGGTGGTGTTGGCCTTGAACCAGATGCGGAAGGCCTTGTCGTTGCCGATGCCGCTCATGGCGCGTGGCGTCCTGACCAGGTAGGAGCTGTAGTACTCGCTGGCCGAATCCGAGCTGGAACCCTGGGACAGGAAGTAGAACATGCGGTTGTTCGGGCCGGAGCTGTAGTGGACGTTCAGCGTGCCGAGGGTGCTGCTCCAGGCGTTCGGGCTCTTGCCGTCCTTGCTAGGCTTGTACATCCAGCGCAGCGGCGTGCCGCTCTTGGAGATTTCGCGGCCCATTACCCAGTCGTTGCCGGTGGCCGGAATCACGGTGCCGGTGCCGCCCGCGCGGCCATAGGCTTCGACCATTTCGCCGTTGATGTCCGAGTTCGATTCATTCAGGCCGCCTGATTCGCCGGAGTAGGTGAGGTTGGATGTGGCGTCCGTTACGCCGTGGCCCATTTCGTGGCCGATGACGTCGATCGAGCCGAGGTTGTTGAAGGAAGTGCCGCCGTCGCCGATGTACATGCACTTGCAGCCCGGCTCGAAGAAGGCATTGTCGTACAGGGTGTCGACGTGGACCGCGATATAGGTGGCGGTGTTGTTGCCGTCCAGGGACTGCCAGCCCAGCACATTCTTCAGCGTGTCGTAGGTGTTCATCAGGCCCCACAGCGCATTGACCGCGGCGGTCTGGCCGTTGGCGTTGGTGGTGCTGCCTCCGTTCACGTATTGCAGGCCGTCGCCCCAGGTGTTGCTGCTGTTGGTGTAGATGGTGCCCGGCGTCGGATTCGATTCCGGCGCGTGATTGGCGTTGGTGATGGCCATGCCGCCGAAGGTGCCGCCGACGCCGCGCGTGGCGTCCAGCATCTTGTAGGTGGAGCCGGAGAGCGTGGTCTGGATCGGCACCTGGCCGTTGTACTGGCTGTTGCCGGTGCCGGTCACGGTTTGCAGCGCGTCCCACTGCTTGATGATGGCGCCGGTGATGGCGCTGACGACGGTGTCGCGGTAGATCAGCTGCTTGTTCTGGCCCATGCGCGTTTTCACGAGGTAGGCCAGCTCGTAGTAGTCGACCACTTCTTCCACGTCCATCGCGTTCAGCTGGGCGTCGGACTTGTTGCCGGCCGAGGGCAGGCGCACGGTTTTCATCACGGGCCAGATCAGCAGCTCGGCTTCCGGCTTGAAGCGGTGCTTGCCGTTCGGCGCCACGCGGCTGACGACCAGGTCGATGGCTTCCTGGGCCGAGATGGTGGGCGTGGTGTCCGGGGCGCCCTTACCGCCGGTCTTTGCTGCGCGGGAGGCATCCAGTCCCTCGCGGCGGTCGGAAGCGGATTCACTGACGATGTCGCCGTTCTCGTCGCTCACCACCACGGACTCGGAGCCGAACACGCGCAGGCCGCGCCAGGTGTGGACGGCGCGCGTGATGCGCGTGCCGTGCACGCCCGGGTGCTGGCTAGTCACTTTATAGCCATGGTCGTTATCGAGGCCGGCGGCGTGACGGCGGTTGTTCAGCTTGTCGAGAATGTTCGCCTTGTCGGCTTCGGTCAGGGCCTGGCCGGGGGCGGACATCAGCTGCTCCGGCAGCCCGCGCACCTGCGCGACGGCGGCGGCAAGGGGCAGGGCTGCGATGGTTGCGGCGAGGATGCTCTTGTGAAGGTTCATCGTCTCTCCATTGACGTGGTTGGGTAGGAGAGCGCGAACTTAATCCTGTCGTTTGGGTGAAGTCAAAAAAGTTGCGAAATGAGTCAGGTAGCGCGGCGTTGTTCAAAATTAGACATACTGTTTGGTGAATTCGCGCGCGTATAGCGGGGAACGCACCAGGATGGCGCACTGTTGGCCGAAGTTGTAGGGTGCGTGCAACAGACTAGACTTGTCTCTCTAATTTCGTGTTGCACGCAACGAAATATGTATCAAATTGTCGCGTCGTCGTTGCACTACTTGAATTTTGCGTTTTACACTAGCCCGTCACTGTTGAGGCATCTGTTCGTGAGGGCGCATCACTCATGCTGTCAATTTCAACCAAAGTAGAACGCATTGTTGCGGAGTCCCCCTTTCTCAGCGAAGGCTTGCGCCGGGGACTGATTAACCTGTCGGAACTGGCGCGCCAGCTGCAGCCGCAGCTCCAGGACGACCTGTGGAAGCCTGTCGGTCAGGCGGCTGTCGTCATGGCCTTGCGCCGTGTCGCCAACCGGCTGCCGGATAAGGACGCCCAGGAAATCGTGCTGGCCCAGCGCAATGGCCAGCTCACGGCGCGCACCGATCTCGTCGAATTCACCTTTCGCCGCTCGGAGCTGACGGACGAATGTCATCGCCAGCTGCTGGAGAAGGCGGGCACGGGGCACGGGCTTTTTTTGACCGTGACGCGCGGGATCAATGAGGTCATGGTGATCTGCAGCCGTCCGCTGATTCCCTTAGTGGAGGAAGTGTTCGGCGGCGAGCGCCTGCTGGCGCGGCTGGAGAGCCTGAACGCTGTCACCCTGCAACTGACGGCCGATTCCTGGCGCACACCCGGCATCTATCATGCGATCCTGAAGAAGCTTGCATGGGACAAGGTCAACCTGATCAACCTGATCTCGACCCATACCGAGCTGACCCTGATCCTGGAGAAGGAACACACCGGCGCGGCGTTCACCGTTCTCTCGACGATGATCACTCACTGATCCCGGGCCCGGCCGCTTCGCGCGGGCGGGTTGAGGGAGTATGTCGCGATTTCGGGGTTTTGCTTAAACGTGCTCGTTCTTGCTTAAAGCTGCTTAAACCTGCTTTTTTTTCTTAAATTGGCGGCCGTCTTCTGCTGTTGGACGCATGCTGCTGGCGAGCTTCCATTCTGTAT
>DASWYX010000525.1:0-15533 GCA_036404755.1 Pseudoduganella sp. | reverse complement strand
CCTTCCAGGTCGTTATAGCTGCCGATGCGGGCCTCATAAGTGTAGCCCGGCGTGAAGCTGGGCGCCTTGGTCGTGATATTGATCACGCCCAGCGTGGTGTTCTTGCCGAGCAGCGTGCCCTGCGGGCCGCGAATGACTTCGATGCGGTCCAGGTCCACCCAGTCGGTCCAGTTCTGGCCCACATAGCTGCTGGCCACGCCGTCCACGATCACGCCGACGCTGGGCTCCATCGTGTCGTTGGCGGTGTTCTTGCCGATGCCGCGCAGCGAGATGCTGGTCTGGCGTGGGTTGCTGCCGAAGAGGCCGAGGTTGGGCACCTTTTGCGTCAGGCCGGCGATGCCGACCACGTTGTCGCGTTCCAGCGTGGCGCCGCTGACCACCGACACCGGTACGGGCACGTCCTGCGCCAGCTCTTCGCGGTTGCGCGAGGTGACGGTCACGTTATCGAGGGTGACGATCTTGTCGTCGCCGGCCGGCCCCTGCTGTCCCGCTGCCAGCGCCGGCGTCCCGGCGGCCATGGCGCACAGCGCGATGGCGGCTGCCGCGCCGGCGCGTAGGGTGAGGTTGGGGGCGATGGCTGGATGAATTGTCTTTCGCATTGTCTGGCTTTCTAAAGGTTGAGGGAATCAGAATGTGTTACGCAGGGTGAGGCGCACGGTGCGTGGTTCGACCGGATGTACGAGGCGTCCGTCGATGCCGCCGCTGCAGGCGCCGCTGGCCTGCTCCTTGCGGCTGCAGGCGGCGCCCCAGTATTCGATGTCGTTGCCAGCGCGGTTGAACAGGTTCAGGATGTCGGCCGACAGTTGCAGGCTGCGGCTGAAGCGGTAGCCGGCGCGGACATTGGCCGTGAACAGGGGATGTGATTTCTCGCGGCCCGTTTCTTCGAGCGCATAAGCGCCGATGTAGCGGGCATGCAGGCCGCCGAACCAGGGGCCGCCCGGGTCGGCGCTGACGCCCAGCGAGGCGGTGAAGGGGATGGCGTTCGGCACGCGGTCGCCGCCGCCTTCCACCGGCGTCCTGAAGCGCGCCCGGGACAGCGCCAGATCGGCATCGATGACAATGCCGTCGCGGGGGCGGAAATAATTCGACCATTCGACGCCCCGGCGGCGCGAGGCGCCACGCGGCTCGGTCACGCCTTCGTCGCCGACGAAGACCAGCTCGGACGCGAGCGCCAGGCGCCAGACCGTGATGCTGCTGGTCCAGCCGGGCAGGGGCTCGGTGCGCAGCCCCAGTTCGGACCCATTGGCGCGGGCGAACAGTCCGAGTTTTTCGACTGGTGCGCCCTCGGCCGGGTCGACCTTCGACGTCGCGCCGCGCGCATCGTTGCTGTGGAAGCCGTAGCCCCAGTTCAGGTACACCTCGGTGCGCGCCGATGGCGCGAGCACGACCGCCAGCTTCGGACTGGCCTGGCTGGCCGAGGCGACGCCGCCGTTGGCGAGGTTGTAGAGTCCTCCGGTGGCGGTGGAGCTGGCGCGGATGTGGTCCTCGCGCAGGCCGAGGGTAGTGCGCAGCCAGGACGTCCAGCCGCTGCGCAGCTCGGCGAAGATAGCCGCCTCGGTTTCGCCCACGCGGTCCTGGCGCACGGTGCCGGTACGCTGACGGTTGACTGTCGTGTACAGCCCCAGCGTCCCGGCCTGGTCGCGGCGCAGTTGCAGGCCGGTCGTCAGTTCATGCAAGCCCGCTTGCCAGGACCGCTGGAGCTCGCCGCCCCACAGCTTGCGTCGGTCTTCCTGTTCATGCTGGTCGCCCTGCGGGCCGCTGATGAAACCGGAGGGCGAGGAAAACAGGTTCAGGCCATAGTGCGCCAGATAGGCGGACAGGCGGACGGCGCCGGCGTCGTCGCTGCGCGCCCAGTCACCGGACAGGCTGTAGCGATACGTCCTGCCGCCGTCGCCGCCGGACAGGGCGCCAAAGCGGCCGATCTCGCCGCTGTCGATGGCGCGTTGCGGCACGTGCTCGGTGGCGTTCCAGTGCGAACGGTAGGCTTGCGCCGTGATCGAATAGCCGTTGGCTGCGCCGCCTTCCGACCAGCGCAGCAGGCCATTCACTTTGCGCAGCTTCTCGGCCTGGTCCCAGGGACCGTTGTTTTCAGCCAGTTCCAGCGCGCCGAGCAGCGCAGGCGCCGCGCCCGATGGGTCGCCGCTGCTGCCGGCCAGCAGGGAGCGGCGGAAGCCGTGCGGATCCGCCGCCAGCTCTGCGAGGGGCGCATCGAGCCGGCGCTGGTAGTCGATGCGCGCCGTGCCGGTGGTGGCAAAGTCGCCATCCTCGGCGGCGTAGACTCCCTTGCGGTAGCGCACCGAGTCCACCAGTTCGGGGATCAGGAAGTTCAGGTCCATATAGCCCTGGCCGTGGGCATGGCTGACGATATTGACCGGTACGCCGGCGACGCTGGTGGCAAAGTCGCTGCCGTGATCGAGGTTGAAGCCGCGGAGGAAGTACTGGTTGGCCTTGCCGTCGCCGGAGTGCTGGGTAACGATCATGCCCGGCACGGTTTCCAGCACTTCCGCAGCCCGCAGCAGCGGGCGTCCTGCCAGCTGCCCTGCGCCCACCGTGCCTTCAGCGGCGGAATCGGCCACGCCCAGCAGGGCGCCGTGGCCGGCCGTCACGGTGATTTCCTTGAGCAGGGGAGCGGTATCGTCGGCGGAGGCCGCGAGCGGCAGGGCTAGTGCGGCCGTGACTGCGAGGTGAAGAGAAGAACTGCGCTGCATAAATCCTTTCGTGTTATTGCAATCGGTCCTGTACTTTCGCCAGCCCGGCCTGGGCGCAGGCTTCATCGACATCGCTGCCGCGTGCACCGCCAACGCCGATGGCGCCGATGACCGTGCCGGCCACCGAAATCGTCAGGCCGCCGCCGCGTGCGTTGAAGGACGGGTTGGCGGCCAGCTTGTCGGCCAGGGCCTTGTCGGCTTTGGCCTGTTCGCCCAGCTGGCTGGTGGCGCTGCCGAAAGTCAGTGCGGTAATGGCCTTGTTCGTGCTGGAGGCCACGCCGCGTGCGTGGGCGCCGTCCGTTGCCAGCAGCGCTTTCAGCACGCCGGCCGAATCGACCACGCTCACGCTGACTTTCTGCTGCCTTGCCGTACACGTATCGAGGGCGGTGCGCGCCGCTTCCAGCGCCAGTTCGAGTGCCGGGCCGCGTGCCGGCGGCGCAGGCGGTGCTGGCTGGGTCTGGGCAATGGCCGGCATGAAGGGAAAGGCGAGGGCGATCAGGATCTTTTTCACGATGTGTTCCTTGTAATGATTGGGACGTTTAAACGAAGCCGATGGCGCGGCCGGCAAGGCCGACGCCGAACCACAGCGTCAGGCCAAGAGCGGCGGCGCCGCGCGCCCACAGCGGACGCAGTGGCGATTCGCCGGCAAGGCGGCGCGACAGGCCGGCCTGCAGCGCCATGGCGGCAAGCAGCAGTGCGATCTTTGGCACGAAGGCCGGGTTGGCGATGTAGCTGACCGGGGCGGTCAGGAACAGCAGCGTGCCGGACGCGATGGTAAGCACCATTCCGAGGCGCAGCGCCCAGCGCGTTCCCAGCACCACGTCGCGCAACGGCTGCCGGTGCAGGCCCAAGCCCAGCAAGCGCAGGTTCACCAGCAGCAGGGCGGTCAACAGCAGGAGCAATCCCAGCACGTGCCCGATCTGGATCAGCAGCACGGTGGACGGCGTGGCGTCCCGCAGCGCAGTGCCCAGCGCGGTGGATTGCAGTGCGGTGGCGAAGTCGGTAAGCGGCATGTTGCTTCCTTATGCGGAGTAATAGGGAATCAGGCGGCCGCTGATGGTGACCAGGGTCCATAGCGACAGCGACAGCCAGCCCGCCAGCCGCGCCGCGCGCGGCGTTGCATCCTGGTCGACCCAGGCGGCGCCCAGCTTGCCCCACCTGAATTCGAACAGCAGGGCGTTGGCCACCGCCGCCGCTATGGCCGCCAGCTTGACCAGGAAGGCCGGGTTCTTCACCAGCGAATCCGCTTCCGCCCACAGCAGCAGGATGCCGGTAGCGAAAGTCAGCGCAAAGCCGGTGAAGATCCAGAGCCGTAGCTGGAGCAGGATCTGCGATACGGGCACCTGCCGCAGGAAGACGCCGATCAGCCGCAGGTCCGTGAACAGGATCAGCCCGAAGGACAGCGCCAGGCCAAGCAGGTGCACGCCTTCGATCAGTGGAAAGAGGATCAGCGATTCGCGCAGCCAGGTGCCGAAGGCGGATTCGCTCAGCTGGATCGCCAGTTCATTCATGGCAGCGCGGCCTGCTGGTTGGCGCTGGCAACCTTGGGCTGCGGCGGCGCGATTTTGGTCAGCTTGCCTCCTTGCGCTTCATAGTCCTGAGCTCCCGCGGCGCCTGCGACCTTGTAGCCCTTGGCGAGCAGCAGGTCGGCCGCCTTGATGGCGCGCCCGGCATGGTTGGACAAGGTAATGATGGTGCGGTCCTGAGGAATGAAAGCCAGGTTGGCTTCCAGGTCCTTGGCCTGGATGCTCAGGTAGGAAGGGAAGCCGCCGATGCTGCTGATTTCATCGGGGCGGCGCACATCCAGGATCAGTACCTGGTCGGGATAGGCGAGGAAGCCATCGAGCTGCTGGCGCGTGAGCTTCGTGGTCAGGGACTTCTGTTCGGCGGCAGGCGAGGGCGTTGCGCCCGGCGCCTGCTGGGCGGAGGCGGTGGCGCTTGCAAACAGCAGCGCGGCTGCGAACAGGGTGGCGGTCTTCTTCATGTGGACTCCTTTGGTTTGGGTGTTGGGTTGCATCATCAATAGCAGGGGCCGTGCCAGCGCCGCGCAGCATTGCGCCGTTCACTGGCAAGTGCTTGATTTGACAAGCCGCAGCGGCGTTTCCAGCGCCGCGGCAAAGGGCGCGAGGCCCGCACTGCATTGCTGCCGCAGCAGCAGGCATGCCTGCGAGCTGTTGCGCGTTCAGCAGAAACGGTGCGCCAGTGCCTGCAAAGCGCGTGGCACGAAGGTTGCAGATGAATGGGTACGTTCAACAACTGGAGTCATCAATGCGCATCTCGAGGTTCATTCCCGCCCTGCTGGCGATTGCGGCGGCAGGCACGCTGCACAGCGCACAGGCGCACCATGCATTTGCCGCCGAATTCGACGCCAATCAGCCGATCGAGCTGAAAGGCGTCATTACCAAGGCCAAGTGGGTCAATCCGCACAGCTGGCTGTACTTCGACGTAAAAGGGCCGGACGGCAAGGTCACCAACTGGGGCGTGGAGTTCGGTGCGCCGAATGCGCTGGCCAACAAGGGCCTGACCAAGTCGGACCTGAAGGCGGGCGACGAAGTACAGATCAAGGGCTATCGCTCCAAGAGCGGCGAATCGTTCGGCTACAGCGTGTTCGTGACGCTGGCCGACGGGCGCACCTTCCAGACCGGCGGCGCGCAGGATGCGCCGGCCGCACGCTGAGAGGAGGGCTGCATTGAACAAGCACTTAATCGCAGCAGGCCTGCTGGCGGCGTTGATGTCCGGCGCGGCGGCGGCCGGCAAAATCCCGCGCGCGGCGAACGGCAAGCCCGATTTTTCGGGCATCTGGCAAACCACCAGCGCGGCGGACTACGATCTCGAGCCGCATTCGGCGCGCAAGGACGCGCCGCCCGGACCGGGCATCGTGGAAGGCGGCGCCATCCCTTACCTGCCTGCCGCGCTGGAAAAGAAGCAGAAGAACTTCGGCGCGCGCGACAAGGCCGACCCGCGGCTGAAGGGATGGACGCTCGGCACGCCGCGCGCCGTCTACTATCCCGAACCCTTCCAGATCTTCCAGCGGGCACGCGACCTGACCCTGATCCACCAGTTCGGCCATTCGGTGCGCACCATCCATACCAACGGCACGCCGCATCCGGAAGGGGAGAACAAGGAATTCTGGCTGGGCGACTCGCGCGGGCACTGGGAAGGCGACACCCTGGTGGTCGATGTCACGCATTTCAACGACGAGACGTGGCTTGACCGCGCCGGCAACTTCCACAGCGATGCGCTGCACGTGGTCGAGCGCTGGAAGTATCTCGATGAGAACACCATTGAATACAAGGCCCGCATCGAAGACCCGAAAGTATTCAGCGCGCCCTGGGATATCGCCGTGGTCCTGTATCGCCACCGCGAGAAAAACTTCCAGCTCATCGAAGACTACCGTTACACGCTCGATTACGAGCAGTACTATCCACCCAAGCCGTAAAGGACATCATGAAGAAACAACTGCTTTACGCCGCCCTTGCCGTGGCGCCGGCCCTGGCAAGCGCCCAGGATGCCGCGCCGCGCCGCATCGGCTTCGAATCCTCCTACACCGATATTTCTTCCGGCAAGTGGACCGGCCCGCGCACCCCCGACGGCCAACCCGATGTGCAGGGCCACTGGTCCAACACGATCGCCAACCACAGCAACTTTACCGACCCGCAGGGCGGCGTGCCCGGCGACCCCAAGCCGTCACGCCGTGCGCTGGAGCCGCGCGATACGCGCGCGCCCAGCCGCGTGACCGATCCGCCGGACGGCCAGGTGCCGTTCCAGCCCTGGGCGCGCGCCAGGCAGCAGGAGTTCGTGGCGAACTTCCACAATCCCACCCAGCCGCAATACATCGAGCCGCTGGCGCGCTGCGCGCCCGGCGGCGTGCCGAAGTCCTTCATGTGGCATGGCTATGAAATACGCCAGTATCCAGGCTACGTGCTGTTCCTGTTCGATTCGGGCACGCGCATCATCCACCTGGACGGCAAGCCCCATCTCGATGGCAAGATCAAGCTGTGGAATGCCGACTCACGCGGGCACTGGGAAGGCAATACGCTGGTGGTGGACGTGACGAACAATAACGGCAAGGCCCTGTTCGGCCGCTCGGGAGAGTTCTTCAGCGAGAACGCGCATGTGACCGAGCGCTACATCTTCGCGCCGGATGGCCAGCGCTATAACTACAAGGCCACCATCACCGATCCTGCCGTCTACACCAGGCCCTGGACCGCCACGATTCCCGCCCGCCGCCACACCGATCCCTCCACGGCGGACGGCTGGCACTACCAGGTGGCGCTCAACCACGCCGGCAAGACGCCGGTGGTCGAGCATTACGAACGGATCTGCGCCGAGAATAATATCGGCTTCGGCAACGTGTCGACGGCGCAAGCCCAATAGGCCTGGGCCGCCGCAAGCGCCTCAGGGACGGCCGGCCGCTTTCAACGGCGCCGGCCATTTTGCTTTTGGCCCTTCGGCGGCCGGATACCAGAACGACTGGTGGCAGCGTTCGCAAGCCTGGTCGATCTGGCCTCCAACCACCAGCAGGCGGTCGGCATTGCGCGCATCGATGGCTGCCAGCGCCTCGCCTGCGGCCTGCTGCAGGTCGCGCGCCCGGGCCTCGAAGCCGGGGCGGTCGGCGCCGATGGCCTTTTCCACTTCATGCGCCGGCAGAACCCCTGCAACATGGGCGTCTTCCACCTGCCTGCCGCCGTGGGTGACGGGGCGCTCGCGGTCCGCCAACAGTCTTGCGCCCTCGGCCAGCGTGGCGGCACGGGCGCGCAGGGTGCGCCATTCCGCATCGCCGCGCGGCCGCTTTTCTTCGACGCCCAGCGCCGTGACTTCGGTGCTGACGGCGTCCCACAGCGCGTCGGCCGAGGGATCGACGATGGTGGCCATGATGTCCTGGATCGATGGCTGGGGCGCTTCGCTGGGCGTGCAGGCGGCCAGCAGGGACAGCGCGGCGGATACTGAGGCCGCGGCTGCAGCTGCGGCTTTGATACGTGGATTCATACGATGGTCGTCGGGTAGCTTCGGATCCTGAAGCTTAAGACGGCGCAGCGCGCCCGCGAACGAATCAAATCCGCTATGGATATGCGCTTTTTGCCGCCTTAGCCCTGGGCCAGCGCGGCAAAGGTATCGAGCAGGGCGCGCGCGCGGAAAGGTTTGATGATGATGCGGTTGACGCCGCGCTCGCGCAGCGCCTCCAGCAACTGGCTGTCGCATTGGGCGGCCAGAACGGCGACGGGGATGCTGGCCTTGCTGATGGTACGGCCCTGGCGCAACTGGTCGAGCAGGGTCAGATCGTGGCCGCCGTTGGCGTCGATGGAGAGGATGGCGCCGTCGAAGCGCTGCTGGCGCAGCAGCTCGCGCGCCGCCACCGTGCTGGCGGCTTCGTGGACGGCGGCCATGCCGAGCGAGCGTGCGGTGAGCGCCACGGTCCGGCGCAGCATGGTTTCCGGCTCCACCAGCAGCATGTTCAGTTCAGCCATGGCCGCCCTCCAGTTCCTGCATCAGCAGGCCGCGCAGCGTGGACAGGATGGCCATTTCCACGTCGTCCAGCTGGCGCGATCGGGTGTCGATCAGGCACAGGGTGCCCAGCGCATAGCCATTGCGCAGGATGAGCGGGGCGCCGGCATAGAAGCGGATGTGCGGCGCGCCGCTGACGAGGGGATTGTCCGCAAAGCGGGCATCGGCCAGCGCATCGGGCACCACCATGATATCGCTGCGCATGATGGCGTGGCCACAGAAGGAAATGTCGCGCCCCGTTTCGCATACCCCGCCCATGCCCACGGCCGCCTTGAACCACTGGCGTTCGCTATCGATCAGGGAAATGAGCGCGATCGGTACATCGAACTCGCGCGCCGCGAATTCCACGATACGGTCGAAGCGCTCTTCGCGCGGCGTATCGAGCAGCAGCATCGCATACAGGGCCGCGATGCGGCCGGCTTCATTTTCGGGAGTCGGAGCTGGAATCATGCCAGCAAATGTAGCATGAGAAACCTGTTAAAGGCGCTTACACTTTTTTACTTCCTGTTCCAATTGGATTTCTGGCAAGATTCGCCGCAAGACAATAACAAAGAGGGTGGCATGGGAAAGCTGGGCATCTGGATCAAACGGATCTTGATGGGTGTATTGGCATTGCTGGCGCTGGTGTTGCTGGTGCTGTGGTTCTTCCTGCGCGGCAGCCTGGCCGAACTGGATGGGCGGCGCAATGTTCCTGGCTTGAGCGGCACGGTGACCGTGTCGCGCGATGCGCTTGGCGTGCCGTCCGTTGCAGGCGGCGACCGTGACGACGTTGCCTACGCCACCGGCTTTGTCCACGCCCAGGACCGCTTCTTCCAGATGGACCTGCTGCGCCGCACGGCGTCCGGTGAACTGGCCGAACTGTTTGGCGAAAAGGCGGTGAAGATCGACCAGGGCCACCGCCTGCACCGCTTCCGCGCCCGCGCCGCACTGGCCCTGATTGGCCTGCCGCAGTCGGACCGTCGCCTGCTGGACCGCTACACCGCAGGCGTCAACGATGGCCTGAACGCGCTGGGCACCCGGCCCTTTGAATATGGCCTGATCGGCGTATCCCCCCGCGCCTGGGAGCCGGAGGATTCGCTGCTGGTGGTCTGGGCCATGTATTTCGACCTGCAAGGCGCCGCGCCGGCGCGCGAACTGGCGCGCGGCTGGTTCCGCGACCACGCCAGTGCCGAACAGCTGGCCTTCCTGCTGCCCGAGTCCACGAAATGGGATGCACCGCTGGATGCGGCCGAGGCGCCGCCTGCCGCGCCGGTGCCGGCCGAAGCGCCCGCATGGTGGGGCCAGAATGTGCCGAAGGACCCCGTGCAGATCGCCATGATCGACTTCGTGGACGGCGTCGGTAGCAATAACTGGGCGGTGGCGGGCAGCCGCAGCGCCAACGGCGCGGCCATCGTGTCCGACGATATGCACCTGGGCATCCGCCTGCCCAATACCTGGTACCGCATGCAGTTGCAGATCCCCGGCGACAATGGCGGCACGCGGCGCGTGGTCGGCGTGACCCTGCCGGGCGTGCCGGCCGTGGTGGCGGGCAGTAATGGTCACGTAGCCTGGGGCTTCACCAACAGCTACGGCGATTATATGGACCTGGTGCCAGTGGGGCAGGACAAGGCCCGCGCCGGCGAAGTGCGCCTGCCTACGGGCTGGGAAAAGCCCGCCATGCATGAAGAAAGCATCGCCGTGAAGGGCGCCGCGCCGGTCAAGATGACCGTGCGCGAAACCTCGCAAGGCCCGCTGCTGGAAACGGACGGCAAGCTGTATGCGGTGCACTGGGTGGCGCACGAGCTGCAGGCCGTGAACCTGAACCTGCGCCGCATGGAGCTGGTGACGACGGCGGAGCAGGCGCTGGCCCTGGCGCCGACGGCCGGCATCCCGGCCCAGAACATCGTGGTGGGCGATGCGGCGGGCAATATCGGCTGGACCATCGCCGGCCCGCTGCCGCGCCGGGCGAAAGCGCACGCGGACGCCAGCTTCCCGCTGGCCGATGGCGGCGCGGGCGGCTGGCAAGGCTTGCTGGCGCCGAAGGACTATCCGGTGCTGCGCAATCCGGCCAATGGCCAGTTGGTCACGGCAAATAACCGCCAGTTGCTCGGCGCCGGCTCGGAGTTGCTGGGCGACGGCGGCTTCGACCTGGGCGCGCGGGCCCGCCAGGCTCGCGACAGCCTGGCCGCGCTGGGCGGCAGGACGAACGAACAGGGCGTGTATGGCGTGTCGCTGGACGACCGCGCCATCTTCATGACGCAATGGCGCGACCGCGCGCTGGCCGTGCTGGACGAGCAGGCGCTGGCCGGCAAGCCGCAGCGCGCCGAACTGGCGAAGCTGCTGAAGACCGGCTGGACCGGCCATGCCAGCGTCGATTCGACCGGCTACCGGGCGGCGCGCAGCTTCATGTGGTCACTGTATGAATTGCTGTATGGGGGCGCCAACGGCGAGCTGGCCCGCTTCGAGGGTGAGGCCAATGCTGCCGCGGCCACGCGCCGCTGGCCGGCCGTCGTGGCGCGCCTGCTGGACGAGCAGCCCGCCGGGTGGCTGCCAAAACAATACCCTGACTGGAAAGCCTTGCAGCTTGCAGCCATCGACCGCACCATCGCCAACCTGGCGCGGGACGGCAAGCCTCTGGCGGAGCGCAGCTGGGGCGAGCGCAATACCGCCGCCATCGCGCATCCGATCGCGGGGGCGGCGCCGGCGCTGCGCAAGTGGCTGTCGGTGCCGCCCGACCAGCTGGCGGGCGACAGCAATATGCCGCGCGTGGCCGGCCCCACCTTTGGCCAGTCCGAGCGCATGACGGTCAGCCCGGGCAAGGAGGAGCAGGGCTTGTTCAACATGCCGGGCGGCCAGAGCGGCCATCCACTGTCCCCGTTCTTCCTGGCGGGGCACGAGGATTGGGTTGCCGGCCGTCCCGGACCGTTGCTTCCGGGCCCGGCCCGGCACGTGCTGACGTTCACCAAATAGTTCCGTACGCCCTTTTTGGGTGCATAATGGTGGTCCGTCTTCGCAAGTCCAACCCAATGGATGAGGCAAGCATGATCAACGATTTCGCGACAGCTTCCCGGGCCACGATGCAGTTCCTGCGCCAGCGCCTGGGCTTCAAATTATGGATGGTCACCCGTACCGACGGGAATGAGTGGGTTGTCCTGTATGCGGACGATCACGGTTATGGCGTCCAGCCCGGAAAAGTCTTCAGCTGGGCCGAGTCCCTGTGTTCGCGCATGGTGGAAGGCTCGGGCCCGAATATCGCACCCGATGCGATGAAGGAGGCGGCCTATGCGGACGCCCCCATCAGCAAGAGAATGGAGATAGGCGCCTACGTCGGCGTGCCTCTGCGCCGTGCCGACGGCACCCTGTTCGGCACCCTGTGCGCCATCGATCCCGAACCGCAGCCCGAGCGCATCCGCGAGGACCGCGACATGCTGGTGCTGATGGCGGACCTGCTGGGCGTTGTGCTGGAGTCGGAGCTGAGCGCCGCCGAGGCGCAACGCATGGCCGAACATGCGGACATCGACGCAACGCGCGACGAGCTCACAGGCCTTTACAACCGGCGCGGCTGGGAGATGCTGATCGCGCGCGAGGAGGAGCGCTGCCGGCGCTACGGCCACCAGGCTTGCGTGGTGTCCATCGACCTCGACGACCTCAAGTTCTACAACGATACGCAGGGTTATGCGTCCGGCGATGCGCTGCTGATCCGCTGCAGCAAGGCGCTCAAGGATGTGACCCGCGGCTCGGACGTCGTGGCGCGCATGGGCGGGGATGAGTTTGCGATGTTGATGGTCGAATGCGACTACTTCGACGCGCAGGCCATGCTGCTGCGCGTGCAGGAGACCCTCGCCGGCTACGACGTGCGCGCCTCCCTCGGCATGGCCATGCGCAAGGCGGGCTATGACCTGGAAGAGGCGCTGGCCATTGCCGATGCGGAGATGTATCGGTCCAAGCGGACGCGCAAGGTCCTGAATTAGGCCGCTGGCGCCACCACCACGGCGGGGCTCGGCGCCCCCATCTGATCCGCCCTACGACGCGTCCCCGGCCCGCAGGGCTGTAGGGCGGATCATTGATCCGCCGTGCGTGCGGTCACGCGGCGCTGCCGCCAGCCCGAACAAGGGCCGCAGCACGCCCACCCTCCGCACCACCTCAAACATCCCAAAGCTCACGGTAACGGTCAGCACAACCAGCACCGCCCCCTCGAGCATAGGCGGCATGCCCGCCACCTTCAGCCCATGCGCAAAGCACACGATGAGCGTCTGGTGCAGTATATAAACCGGAAACACCGCCTCCGTCAGATACCCCCGCTTCGGGCTGTCAAAGTCCAGATGCCGACGCGCAAAGCCGCACACCGCCACGATTGCGCTCCACTGCAGCAGCGCATACACCACGCGTTGCGCGTTCACGTGAAGCTGCATCGCCTCCGGCAGCGAATAATAAGCCATCAGCCCCGCCCAGCAGGCCAGCGCGATGCCCAGCGCGGCGAACCGTGCGCGTTCTGTCTGCTCCCAGAACTGCGGCTGTTTCGCCAGCAGCGCGCCGGCCAGGAAGATGGGGAAATAGGTCGCGTGGTTATGCCAGTCCGCGACCAGGTCGTTCGTGTGCGGCCAGTAGGGCAGCAGCACGACGCGGGTGGCGGCCAGCAGCGCCGTCGGCAGCACGATCAGGCGCCAGCCCTGCAGCGCGTGGGCCAGCTTGTCGCCGGCGCGGCTTGCGCGGGCGGCGCCGATTGCGGCCAGGACCATCGTGTACACCCATAAATAAGGCAGGAACCACAGGTGGTTCCAGGTGGGCAGGGTCAGGCAACCGTCCTGGTTGCAGAAGCCGTGGTAGGCGCGCACGTAGAGCTGCATGAAGTCCGCGTAGCTGCCGGCGTAGGCGACTTTTTCGACGACTTCGAAATAGGGCTGCGGCGGCACGATGACCAGCATGCCGAAGACGAGCGGCAGCAGCAGGCGGAAGCTGCGCTGGCGCGCGAAGGTGGCCGGGCCGAGTTTGTCCAGCAGGAAGGCGGCCGCCACGCCGGACACGAGGAAGAGAAGGCTCATGCGCCAGGGACTGCTCAGCATCATCAGCGCCTCGATGGCGTCGCTGGCGTGCGGGCTTTTCACGTGCCAGCCCCAGCTTACGTAATACATGCCGACGTGGTAGAGGATCAGCAGGAAGAAGGCGATGATCCGTATCCAGTCGAGGAAGTAGAGTCTTTTGCTTTGCATGGCCGCGGCCCCGGTTGTTGTTGGTAGGGCCAGAGTACGCGCGCGGCGCGCGGCGGTCGAGCGGAATGGGGCGAGCCGGGCGGCGGGCGGGGCGAGACGGACGGCGGCGGGGCGGTCAGCCCAGCGCGGCGAGCAGGTCGTGGCGGAATTGCCGGCTGAGCGGGACGCGCGCGCCGCCGCGCAGCAGCACTTCGCCGTCGCCTTTAGCGCCGGCTTCGATGCGCTCTATCCATTGCAGCTGCACGGCCGCGCGGCGGTGGCAGCGCTGGAAGGCGGGGCCCAGCGTGTCCAGCAAGCCCGCCAGCGTCTGGCGCAGCAGGGGCGCGCCGGTGGACGTGTGCAGGGCGACGTAGTTGTCGGCCGTTTCCAGCCACTGGATGTCCGCGACGCGCACGACGCGCGTGACGCCGCGGTCGGTCACCATCAGCTGGCTTGGCGGCGGCAGGCCGGTGACGTGGCCTGTCGCCAGTGCAGCGGGCGCGGGGCGGGCGCCCAGCCGGTCGCCCAGGCGGTCGCGCAGGCGCTGCAGCGCGCGTTGCAGACGGAACTGGTCGAAAGGCTTGAGCAGGTAGTCGATGGCGTTGGCGTCGAAGGCGCGCAGTGCGTATTCGTCGTAAGCGGTGGCGAACACGATCAGCGGGGCGGGATCGGGCAGGGAAGCGGCCACTTCGAGGCCCGTGACTTCGGGCATCTGCACGTCCAGGAAGATCGCGTCGGGCGCAAAGGTCGCGGCACGCTCGATGGCTTCGATGCCGTCGCGGGCTTCCTCGATCTCCGTGACGTCCGGCTCCTGAGCCAGCATGCGGCGCAGCTTGTCGCGGGCGGGGCGTTCGTCGTCGACGATCAGGATGCGCATGGGATCCTCAGTTCGGCGCGCACGCCTGCCGGTTCGAGCTGGGTCAGCTCCAGCGTGGCCTTGCCGGCATAGAGGGCTTCCAGCCGCTCCCGCACGTTCCTCAGGCCGACGCCCGGCGCGTGCCGCGCGGCCGGCGGCGGGAGGCGGCCGGCGTCGTCTTCGATGGCGAGGAGGAGGGCGGAGGCGTCCGGAGCGCGGCGGGCGGTGATGGCGATGCGGGTGAGTCCGCGCCGGCGTTCGACCGTATGCTTGAAGACGTTTTCGAGCAGCGGCTGCAGGCTCATGACAGGCACGTGACAGGAGGCGAGCGACTCGTCCACCGACCACGAAATCGCAACGCGGTCGGCAAAGCGCTCCTCCATCAGCCGCGCATAGCCGCGCAGCAGGCGCAACTCGGTGGACAGCGGCGCCGTCTGCGCGCCGCTCACTTCGAGTGTGGCGCGCAGCATGTCCGACAGCTGGATCAGCACCGCGTCGGCGCGCGCCACATCCGTGTGCATCAGCGAGGAAACCGTGTTCAGGGCATTGAACAGGAAATGCGGCTGGATCTGCTGCGTCAGCTGCGCCAGTTGCGCCTCGCGCAGGGAAGCGCGGGTCTGCTCGGCGCGGATGAAGGACAGCACGCCGAAGGTCACCAGCGTGAACAACGATAGGAAGACGGTGATCTTCACATCCTCATACAGGTAAGTCTGCGGCCACGGCTCGTGCCGGTACGGGCGGCCGGCCAGCGCATAGACGCCATGACGGATGCCGAAGGCGATCGGCACGAACAAGGTCCACCACATCAGCAGCCAGGGCGCCTGCCGCAGGAACCAGCGGCGCGGCGACGCGACCAGGTGATCGTCGCGCGCCGTAAAGTAGCGCTGGACCAGCAGCAGCACGGTGGCAGCCAGCAGCGAAGAGCTCTCCCACAGGAAGGGCTGCCACAGCGGACCTTCGTCATGACGCAGGAAATCCTGCACCGCCGTCGCAATCATCATCGCCCAGAACAGCAGCCAGGCGAGCAGCAGCGAAAGGCGGGCGCGTGATTTCATCAGCGGTGGCGCGCCTCGACCAGGTCGATCTCGCGCACGATCTTGCGCGCGATTTCGTCCGAGATGTGATAGTGCTGGGCCAGCTCGAAGATGGCGTGGCGCTCGGCCTTGATGGCGGCCAGGCGCAGGATGCGTTCGGCCTTGTCCAGTTCGCGGTAGTGGGCGGCGCTGTCATCCTCGTCCTGGCTGGCCACGTTCAGGCGGTGCTCGTACAGCGAGATCACTCGTTCGGCCGCCTGCG
>DASWYX010000524.1:0-3323 GCA_036404755.1 Pseudoduganella sp. | reverse complement strand
GCGCCAGCGGCGGCAGACGCGGGCTTTGGCGGCAGCAGGTGCCGGCAGTGCGGGCTGTGGCGGCGGCCGACCGCATACGGCGGCGGGGCATGGGTGGGGGCGGGCTAGGGGTTAGGCGGCGTGGGTGGTGTTGCAGGGGGCGTCGCGGCACTGGGCGGGGGCGGCGATGGGGATGACTTTGCGCGGCGCGGGCGAATCGGCGGACTCGAAGAAAAACTTGTCCTTGCCAAACGCGGGTTTCAGTTGGTCCATCCACGTCGCCTCCGGATCGAAGCGTGCGTAGAAAGGCTTGCGGACCCAGTCCGGGTTGCGCGCCTGCAGGAACTGCAGCGCGAACACCTTCTCGCCGCCGATGGTGACCACGCCGTCGATAACCACCTTGCCGGGGAAGGCGCTCATCGAAGGCCCGCGCACCGTGCGCGCGAGTCCGGACACCATCTGGTAAGCCGTCTGGAAAATCTCGTGCGCCCGCGCCAGCGGCAAGGCGAAGTACTCGCGCGGACCGGTATCGCGCTCCACGAACATATAGTAAGGAATGGCCCCCAGCCGCACGCCCGTCTGCCACAGCTCCGCCCAGGAAAACGGGTCCTCGTTGATGTGGCGGATCAGCGGCCCCTGCATGCGCAAGGTCGCGCCTGTGCCGACGATGCGCTTGACCGCCTGCTGCGCGATTTCCTGGCGCAGTTCCACCGCATGGTTGTAGTGCCCCATGATGGCCATATTGCGTCCCGAAGCGACAACCTTTTCGAACAGGCGCAGAAGATCGTCTGCATCGCGGTCGGACACGAAACGCTGCGGCCAGTAGGCGACCGACTTGGTGCCGATGCGGATGTTCTGGATGTGCGAAAGGTCCGGCGCCAGCAAGGGCTCGATGAATTCTGCCAGCGAGCGCGTATTCATGATCAGCGGATCGCCGCCCGTGATCAGCACATCGGTCACCTCGCGATGGTCGCGCAGATAGGACACCAGCTCGTGCGTCTCCCGTGCATCGAACTTCATATCGTCCATGCCCACGAACTGCGGCCAGCGGAAGCAGAACGTGCAGTAGGCATGGCAGGTCTGGCCCGCGCTGGGGAAAAACAGCACGGTCTCGTTGTATTTGTGCTGCAAGCCGCGCAAGGGCGCATCGTTCACGCGCGGGACATTGTGCGTCATCTGCCCCGCCGGATGAGGATTCATGCGCATGCGGATGGCGTGGACCAGGCGTTCCGCCGCCACGGGATCGGGATGCACCAGCAGCAGGTCGCGCAGCTGGCGGTATTCGTGCCCAGGCAGCATATCCTGATGCGGGAAGACCAGGCGGTAGATGGGATCGTCCGGCACCCGGTCCCAGTCGATCAACTGTTCCAGCACATACTCGTTGGTGCGAAAGGGCAGCACATGCGACACGACCTGCACGGCCTCCTGCTGCTCCTTCGTCAGCAGCTCCCATTGGCGTGCCTGGCGAATCGTCTGGCGGGTGTAGGGCTTGAACTTCATGGCTGGCCTCCTGTCGGTGTGGGGAAATTCCATGCTAATCACCAAAATGCCCGGCGCCTTGCGCTACCGCAACTTCCGCATGGCAACAGCGTCGTACATTGAGCACTCCCAACCCTGCAAGGAGGCCCGTCATGAAACGCATCCTGTCCGCCCCGTTGATCTTGCTCGCCCTGGCGAGCGCGCACGCCGCCGAATCGCCCACCCAGAAGGACGCGATCGCAATGACCGAACGCGGCGCCTCCTACATCAAGGCGCACGGCAAGGATGAAATGATGAAAAAGATCGCGGCGAAAGACCCGGACTTCGTGCAGGGATCGCTCTACGTGGATATGCGCGACATCAATACCGGCATCGTGCTGGCCCATCCCTTCAACCCAACCATCGTCGGCAAGGACCTGACCGATGTGCCGGACGCCGGCGGCAAGAAGTACCGCCGCGAGATCATCGAACTGGCCGCCAAGCAGGGCAAGGGCTGGGTCGACTATATGTACAAGAATCCCGAGACGGGCAAGATCGAGCCCAAGACCACTTACATCCTGCGCGTGGGCGACGTGGTCCTTGAAGCCGGCATCTACAAGAAGTGACGCCATGCTCAGCAAACTCCGGATCGGACCCAAGCTGCTGCTGGCGCCCGGCGTGGTGCTGGTGCTGCTGATTGCCACCACCAGCTCGGCGTGGATGGGCATGGTGCGGCAGAACGCGTCGATGGAAAACCTGGTGCAGGTGCGCGCGGCGCGGCTGAAGGCGGCGGCGGACGTGGCGGGAGAGGCGCGCTTCGCCCACGCCAACATCTACCAGCTGCTGGCCTGGATCAACGGCAGCTTCGCCAAGGAGCGGCTGGATGCGCTGGTGGCGCAAATCCGCGCGCGCCATGCCGCGATCGGCAGCCAGTTGCGCGGGTTGGCCGATGTGGCGTCGGCGGAAGAAAAGCCGATCGTGGAAGCGTCGCTGGCCGCGCTGAACGCTTACCGGCGCGGCGTGCTGGAGACGATCGACCTGGCGCAGGTGGACCAGTCGATCGCGACCAATGCCATGGCCAAGGCCGAGAAGCAGTTCGAGGCGCTGGACGGGCAGCTGGCGCGGCTGGCGGCGCTGGAAAAGACGCTCAGCGAAACGGCCTTCGCGCAGGCGCGCGGCGACTTTCACTCGCTGGGCGTGACGATGGCGCTGTTCGGCGTGCTGTCCGTTGCGCTGTCGCTGCTGGCATCCATGCGCGTGCGATCGGCGCTGCTGCGCGATGTCGCCCTGATCGGCGGCACGGTGCGCAGCCTGGCGGCCGGCAAGCTGACGGCGCAGGAACCCAGCGCCGGCCGTGATGAAATCGCCGAGACCTCGCGCGTGCTGGGCCAGAGCATCGCGCACCTGAACGGCACGCTGCGCACGATACGCGCGGCGGTGCAATCCATCGACACGGCGGCCAGCGAGATCGCGACGGGGAATATGGATCTCTCCACGCGCACCGAAATGCAGGCGACGTCGCTGGAGGAAACGGCGAGCGCGATGGACAGCCTGACCAGCGCGGTGCGCGCCAATGCCGACAACGCGCACGAAGCCTGCCAGCTGGCGGCGGTGGCGAGCGGGCTGGCGGCCAGGGGCGGCGAGGCGGTGGCGCAGGCGGTAGCGACGATGGATTCGATCCGCGCCAGTTCGCGCAAGATCGTGGAAATCATTGGCGTGATCGACAGCATCTCCTTCCAGACCAATATCCTGGCGCTGAATGCTGCCGTGGAAGCGGCGCGGGCGGGGGAACAGGGACGCGGCTTCGCTGTCGTGGCGGCGGAGGTGCGCACGCTGGCGCAGCGCTCGGCGTCGGCGGCGCGCGAGATCAAGGCGCTGATCGCGGA
>DASWYX010000523.1:0-2527 GCA_036404755.1 Pseudoduganella sp. | reverse complement strand
ACTGGCGGCAAGCGCCTGAACGGCGACATCGTCATCTCCGGCGCCAAGAACGCCGCGCTGCCCATCCTGTGCGCCGGCCTGCTCACGAGCGGCGACCTCGAACTGTCGAACGTGCCGCGCCTGCACGACGTGCGGACCATGCTCAAGCTGCTGCGCCAGACCGGCCTGACCGTCGAGCAGAATGGCGACAAGGTGGTGCTGAACGGCTCGAAGATCGACAAGTACGAAGCGCCGTATGAACTGGTGAAGACCATGCGCGCTTCCATCCTGGTGCTGGGTCCCCTGCTGGCGCGCTTCGGCGAAGCCAAGGTCTCGCTGCCGGGCGGCTGCGCCATCGGCTCGCGTCCCGTGGACCAGCACATCAAGGGCCTGCAGGCGCTGGGCGCCGACATCAGCATCGACGGCGGCTATATCTACGCCAAGTGCAAGAAGCTGAAGGGCACGCGCGTGGTGACGGACATGATCACCGTCACCGGCACCGAAAACCTGCTGATGGCCGCCACGCTGGCCGAAGGCGAGACCATCCTGGAAAATGCCGCGCGCGAGCCGGAAGTGACCGACCTGGCCAACCTGCTGGTGGCCATGGGCGCGAAGATCGACGGCATCGGCACCGACCGCCTGGTGATCCAGGGCGTGCCGGCGCTGACCGGCGCGAAACACGACGTGATCTCGGACCGCATCGAAGCGGCCACCTTCCTGTGCGCCGTTGCGGCCACCGGCGGCGACATCACCATCCGCAATACCCGCACCGACATCTTCGACGTCGCGCTGGACAAGCTGCGCGAGATGGGCGTGCAGATCACCGTCGGCGACAAGTGGATCCGTGCGCAGATGGACCAGCGCCCGAATCCGGTGTCCTTCCGCACCACCGAATACCCCGGTTTCCCGACCGATATGCAAGCCCAGTTCATGGCCGTCAACCTGATCGCCAAGGGCAGCAGCCGCGTCACCGAAACCATTTTTGAAAACCGCTTCATGCACGTGCAGGAGATGAACCGACTCGGTTCAAAGATCTCCATCGACGGCAACACCGCCTACATCGAAGGCGTGGACCAGCTGATCGGCGCGCCTGTAATGGCAACGGACTTGCGCGCATCGGCATCCCTGGTGATCGCTGGCCTGGCAGCCAAGGGCGAAACCCTGGTCGACCGCATCTACCACCTGGACCGGGGCTATGACCGCATGGAAGTGAAACTGTCCGCCGTAGGCGCCAACATCACCCGAATCAAGTAACACTCATGGACCTCATCCTCGCCCTGTCGAAAGGCCGGATTTTCGAAGACACCATGCCGCTGCTGGAAGCAGCCGGCATCACCGTGACCGAGAATCCGGAAAAATCGCGCAAACTCATCCTGCCAACCAATGATCCGCATGTGCGCGTGCTGATCGTCCGCGCCACCGACGTGCCCACCTATGTGCAGCATGGCGCGGCCGATTTCGGCGTGGCCGGCAAGGATGTGCTGTTCGAGCATGGCGGCGAGGGCCTGTACCAGCCGGTGGACCTGGAAATCGCCAAGTGCCGCATGTCCGTGGCCGTGAAAGCGGGCTTCGACTACGAAGCGGCCGTGCGCCAGGGCAAGCGCCTGCGCGTGGCCACCAAGTTCACCCAGATGGCGCGCCAGCACTTCGCCAAGAAGGGCGTGCACGTGGACCTGATCAAGCTGTATGGCTCGATGGAGCTGGCGCCGCTGGTCGGCCTGTCGGACGCCATCGTCGACCTGGTGAGCACCGGCTCCACGCTGCGCGCCAACAACCTGGTGGAAGTGGAGGAGATCATGGACATCTCCTCGCGCCTGGTGGTGAACCAGGCCGCGCTCAAGCTGAAGCGCGCCCGCCTGCAACCGATTATCGAAGCCTTCGAACGCGCTTCGCAAGCGAAAGGCCAGTCATGATCCGCAAGCTCGATTCCACGCAAGACGACTTCCAGGAAGCGCTCGACGCGCTGCTGGCCTTCGAAGCCGAAACCGACGACGCCATCGAGGGCGCGGTCAGCAAGATCATCGCCGACGTGCGCGCGCGCGGCGACGATGCGGTGCTGGAGTACACCAACAAGTTCGACCGCACCAACGCCGCCGGCATGGCCGACTTCGACATCGGCCAGCCCGAACTGGATGCCGCCCTGGCTGCGCTGCCGGACGCCCAGCGCGCCGCGCTGCTAACAGCCGCGCAACGCATCCGCGCCTTCCACGAGCGGCAGAAGCAGGAACTGCAGGGCTTCACCTATACCGAAGCCGATGGCACCATCCTCGGCCAGCGCATCACGCCGCTGGACCGCGTGGGCATCTACGTCCCGGGCGGCAAGGCGGCCTACCCGTCGTCGGTCCTGATGAACGCGATTCCCGCCCACGTCGCCGGTGTCGGCGAGATCGTGATGGTGGTGCCCACGCCGCGCGGGGAGAAGAACCCGCTGGTGCTGGCCGCGGCCCACGTGGCCGGCGTGCACCGAGCCTTCACCATCGGCGGCGCGCAGGCCGTTGCGGCCCTTGCCTACGGTACCGAGACGGTGCCACGCGTGGACAAGATCACC
>DASWYX010000522.1:0-2859 GCA_036404755.1 Pseudoduganella sp. | reverse complement strand
GCCCCAACCGCGAAGTGATCATCCCGTCGCCGGAAGCCCTGGCGGCAATACAGGACCCGGCCATCCGCGCCGAAGCAATGCGCGATGCCGAAGAGCGCGCTGCCCGCGCCGCACGCGACGCCGGCGGCCCGCACCCGGCCGGCGCAGTTGGAGACGCTGCAGCAGCAACGGCGGCCACAGGAGCCACGGGAGCTACGGAAGCCACGGCAGCCGGGGCAAGCGTGCTCCCAACGGCCGGCCACCCCGCCGCAAGCGCAACCGCGCACAGTGTCGCGCCATTCCCGGCTGACACCGGCGACCGCAGCCACGCCCGGCGGATCGGCCATCGCTGCCAGCCCGTCCGGCGGATCGGCCGTCCCTGCCGGCCCGGCGGGGGCATTGCCGTCGCCCGCTCCGGAAGCGCAGCCTGGCAACCAGGCAGCGGCATCTGGCCGCCCATCGGCCGCCAACTCCGTCGATACGGCAACCGTAGCCCGCAGCGCGCGCACGGCAAAGCCGAGCCGTGGACCAGCACCGGCCACGCGCCCCAACCGCGAAGTGATCATCCCGTCGCCGGAAGCCCTGGCGGCAATACAGGACCCGGCCATCCGCGCCGAAGCAATGCGCGATGCCGAAGAGCGCGCTGCCCGCGCCGCACGCGACGCCGGCGGTCCGCACCCGGACGGCGCTGGAGACGCCGGAGCAGCAACGGCGGCCACGGGAGGCACGGCAAGCGTGCCCCCAACGGCCGGCCATCCCGCCGCAAGCGCAACCGCGCACAGTGTCGCGCCATTCCCGGCCGACACCGGCGACGTGCGTATCGTCCGCAACAACGCCGCCGCCCGCGTCAGCCCCGCCGTGCAAAACGGCTGGTCCGCCTACAACGCCGGCGACCTCGCCGCCGCCCGCCAGCAATACGACGCCGCCCTGCTGCAGGACCCGAACAACCGCGACGCCCTGCTCGGCAGCGCGGCCGTGGCGATCCGCGAGCGCAATGGACGGCAGGCCGCCGCCAATTACGTGCGCCTGCTGGAACTCGACCCGAACGACCCGGAAGCGCTGGCGGGCCTGGTCGCCTTGCGGCCCGGCGACATCGAACAGGCCGAATCCAGGCTCAAGGGCATCCTGCAGCACGCGCCCGACTCCGGCCCCGTGCAGTTCGCGCTGGGGAACCTGTA
This sequence comes from Pseudoduganella sp., assembly GCA_036404755.1. Classification (GTDB taxonomy): domain Bacteria; phylum Pseudomonadota; class Gammaproteobacteria; order Burkholderiales; family Burkholderiaceae_D; genus Rugamonas. The sequence goes on along the minus strand of DASWYX010000522.1, from coordinate 1,702 downwards.
CGCGCGCCAGGGCCGCTGGCCGGAAGCCCAGCAATTCTACTTCCGCGCCTTCACCGCCGCGCCGACCAACCCGGACTACGCCTTCAACCTCGCCGTCGGCCTGGACCGCCTGAACCAGGGCCGCCTGGCGCAAAGCTATTACCAGCGCGCGCTGGCCCTGGCACAGACGGCGCCCGCCGGCTTTGACCCGAATGCCGTGCGCAAGCGCCTGCAAGAACTGGGCGCCACCGCGCCCTGACGCAGGACTTCATGCCAGAACAGACCAAAATTCCGCTCGGCCGGCTGCTGATCCAGAAAGGCGTGATCAGCGAAGACCAGCTCCGCATCGCACTGCTTGAACAGCGCCGCAGCAGCGAACCGCTGGGCAAGCTGCTGATCACGCTCGGCTTCGTGACGGAGGCGACGGCGCGCGAAGCGCTGAGCGAGAACCTGAGGACCCAGTCCGCCGACCTGAAATCGCTGGTGGTGGACGCCATCGCCCTCAAGCTGATCCCCAAGGACGTGGCCAAGCGCTACCGCGTTTTCCCCATCGTGTACGAACGCGCCACGGACCGGCTGATCCTCGCCATGTCCGACACCAGCAATATCGTGGCGCTGGACCAAATCAGCGCCATGCTGGTCAAGGGCATCACCATCGTGCCGCTGCTCGTGAACGATTCGGACATCGCCCACGCGATCGACCACTACTACGGCTTCGAGCTGTCCATCGACGGCATCCTGCACGAAATCGAAACGGGCGAAGTGAACTACCAGAGCTTCGACGCCGCGTCCGACGAATACAGCCATCCGATGGTGCGCCTGATCGACGCCCTGCTGGCGGACGCGGTGCAGAATGGCGCTTCGGACATCCACTTCGAGCCCGAAAACAGCTTCCTGCGCATCCGCTACCGCATCGACGGCATCCTGCGCCAGATCCGCAGCCTGCACAAATCCTACTGGCCGGCGATGGCCGTGCGCCTGAAGGTGATCAGCAATATGAATATCGCCGAAACGCGCGCCCCGCAGGACGGCCGCATTTCGATCAAGTTCTCCGGCCGCCAGATCGACTTCCGCGCCAGCGCCCAGCCCACCACGCACGGCGAAAACTTCGTGCTGCGCGTGCTCGACCGCCAGAAAGGCATCGTGCCGCTCGAACAGCTTGGCCTGTCGGAGCATGACCTGGACGTGCTGAAGCTGATGATCGCCCGCCCCGATGGCCTGATTCTCGTCACCGGGCCGACCGGCAGCGGCAAGACCACCACGCTGTATTCGATCCTGAGCCACATCAATACGGAAAGCGTCAACATCATGACGCTGGAGGACCCGGTCGAATACCCGATGAACATGATCCGCCAGACTTCGGTCAACGAATCGGCCAAGTTGGGTTTCGCGGACGGCATCCGCTCCATGATGCGCCAGGACCCGGACGTGATCCTGGTCGGCGAAATCCGCGACAAGGAAACGGCCGACATGGCGCTCGCCGCGGCCATGACCGGCCACCAGGTCTATTCCACTCTGCACACCAATTCCGCCGTCGGCTCGATTTCGCGCCTGCTCGATATCGGCGTGGTGGCGGACGTATTGGCCGGGAATATCATCGGCATCATCGCCCAGCGCCTGGTGCGCAAGCTGTGCATGCACTGCCGCGAAGCGCATACCGCCGATCCGCTGGAGCGCCGCCTGCTCGGCCTGCACCCGGACGCGCCAGCCGCCACCATCTACC
>DASWYX010000521.1:0-8293 GCA_036404755.1 Pseudoduganella sp. | reverse complement strand
CGACGAGAACTGCAGGTTGCCGTTGATGTAGAGCCGCAGGTCATCCTTCCACTTCGTGACGACCAGGCGCTGGTAAGGCGTGGTGGTTGAATAAACGATCTCGTCGCCGAACAGGCCATGCTCGCCCCAACTGGTCATGCGGTCCGCACTGGCAAAGCCGACGGACAGCGCCAGCAGCACAGCGCAGGCACGCAGCATGCGCCCGGTCAGGTTCGCGAGCTCTGTGCGGAACACGTAAACTGTCCACAGGGCCACGCCGATATTCAGCATGCCAAACAGGAAGCCCGTGCGCACCAGGCCCAGATGAGGGGCCAGCACCAGAGGAAACAGCAGGGACACGGCCAGCGCGCCCAGGTAGTCGAAGGTCAGCACGCGGCTCACCAGCTCACTGAACTCCGTCTGGCGCGAATTCAGCGCGCGCATCACCAGCGGGATCTCCATGCCGACCAGCGCCCCTACCATGAACACCATCACATACAGCACCGTGCGGAACGGCGCCGCCATCCAGGAAAAGGTCATGAACAGCAGGGCTGCGGACACGCCGCCGATCAGCCCGACCGCCAGTTCGATGTCGACGAAGCGGGCCAGCACGTCTTCGTCCCTCACATACCTGGACAGGTGCGCGCCCACGCCCATCGCGAACAGATAGCAGCCGATAATGGTGGAAAACTGCAGCACCGAATCGCCCAGCAGATAGCTGGAGAGCGCTCCCGCAATGAGCTCATAGGCCAGTCCGCAGGAGGCCACGACGAAAACCGACAGTATGAGAATCTTTTTGGTCATTTGGCCGCTTTTGCTCTAATATGTTTCTATGTTAACAAGCTTGTTACTTTAATCGGGGATCGACGTGTACGCCATCGCAAATTATCTGATCCATTTGTTTCTGGCCGCCGTTTTGCTCGTTGTGTTCTTCAAAGCCTACACCTGGCTAACCCCCTACGATGAAGTGACCCTGATCCGGCAAGGCAACCGTGCGGCGGCCCTGTCGCTGGGCGGCGCGATGCTGGGCTTTTCGCTGACCATTGCCTCCAGCCTCCTGCACACCAATAACTACCAGGAGTTCTTCGCCTGGGCCGCCGGCGCCATGGTGGTACAGGCGCTGGGCTATGCCGTGACCACGCGCTGCCTGAAAATGGCGCAGGACCAGATCGAAGCCGACAACAGCGCCTTCGGTGGCCTGCTCGGTACCATTTCGCTTTCCATCGGCGGTATCAACGCCGCCTGCATTTCCTGATTTCCGAACGAGGCCCATCATGAGTATCGGCAGCTTTATCAAGAAACAGTTTATCGACGTACTGCAGTGGAATGAAGACACCGAAGGCGTGCTGTCCTGGCGCTACCCGATGCAGGACTTCGAAATCCAGAACGGCGCAGTGCTGATCGTGCGCGAGTCGCAGGTGGCGGTGTTCGTGAACGAAGGCCAGATCGCCGACGTGTTCGGTCCCGGCACGCACAAGCTCACGACGCAGACCCTGCCCGTGCTGACCAACCTGAAGAACTGGGACAAGCTGTTCGACTCGCCCTTCAAGTCCGACGTCTACTACTTCAGCACCCGCGTGCAGACGGGCCGCAAGTGGGGCACGCAGCAGCCGATCACGATCCGCGACAAGGACTTCGACATGATCCGCGTGCGCGCCTTCGGCATGTATTCCTACCGCGTCTCCGACGCCCGCAAATTCTTCACCGAATTGAGCGGCACGCGCGAAGCCTATACCCGCGAACAGGTGGAAGACCAGTTGCGCGGCCTGCTGATGGCGACCATGGCCAGCGCGCTGGGCGCGTCCCAGATCGCCTTCCTGGACATGGCGGCCAACCAGGCGCTGATGGCGCAGGAGGTCAAGGGCGCGCTGGCGGACGCCTTCTCGCGCTACGGCATCGGGCTGGATGAATTCAACGTGGCCAGCGTAAGCCTGCCGGAAGAACTGCAGGCGGCGCTGGACCAGCGCATCTCGGCCGGCATGAAGGGCGGCCTCGGCGCCGACAAGCTGGCCGGCTATACCAAGTTCCAGACAGCCGAAGCCATTCCGCTGGCTGCGCAGAACGAAGGCGGCCTGGCGGGCCTGGGTGCTGGCCTGGGGGCCGGCGTGACCGTCGGCCAGGCCATGGGCGCGGCGATGGGACAGGCGATGGGCACCGCACCAGGCGCAACGTCGGGCGCGGCGGCGCCTGCACCAGCAGCTGCAGCAGCCGCGCCGGCCGCCGAGTCCATCGAAGACCGCCTGGCCAAGCTGAAAGGCTTGCTCGACAAGGGCCTGATCTCCGCTGCCGACTATGACAGCACCAAGGCGGAGCTGCTGAAAAAGCTGATCGGATAAGCCGCCTGCATGCAGACAGTTTCCTGCCCCAGCTGCGGCGCGGAGGTCAAGTTCCGCTCGCACGCATCGGTCATGGCCGTGTGCGAGTACTGCAATACGCGTGTGCTGAAGGAAGCGGGCGCGGTGCGGGACCTGGGCAAGATCTCGTCCGTGCTGGAGGACTATTCGCCGATCCAGATCGGCAGCAGCGGTTCGCTGGCCGGGCGTGCGTTCACCGTGGTCGGCCGCATCCAGCTGCGCTACAGCGCGGGCATGTGGAACGAGTGGTACCTGCAGTTCGATGACGCGAGTACCGGCTGGCTGGGCGACGCTTCCGGCCAGTACACGGCCACCTCGCTGCGCCCGCCCTCCCCCAATCCGCCGGCCTTCGACGAGTTGCGGCCGGGGCGCCAGTACAACATTGATGGCGAGCGCTTTACCGCTGCCGATATCCGCACTGCCGAATGCATCGGCGGCCAGGGCGAGCTGCCCTTCAAGGTAGGTGATGGCTGGCAAGCGAAAGTCGCCGACTTCCGCCGCGGCGCCGCCTTCGTCACGCTCGATTATTCGGACGAAGGCGCGCCCCTGGTCTACTCCGGCGTGCCGGTCACGCTGGAACAGATGCAGATGCAGCTGCTGCGCGACGAAGACCAGATCAGGCAAAGCGCCGGCCATTATCGGGGCAAGCTCGACAAGCTCGATTGCCCTTCCTGCGGCAGCGCCATCCAGTACCTGCCCGGAATGACGGCCAACCTGGTCTGCCAGTCCTGCCATGCGCAGCTGGACGCGTCGAGTCCCAAGGTTGAAGTGCTCGCGGCCGGCGAAAGCGTGGAAGCGCAGCGCTTCACGCTGGAACCCGGCGCCACCGGCAAGCTTGGCAGCCAGGAATTCACCGTGCTGGGTGCGATGCGCCGCGCGGACGATGAAGGTACGGTGTGGACTGAATACCTGCTGTACGGCCCGCGTGCCGGCTTCACCTGGCTGGTTGAAACGGATGAAGGCTGGTCGCGCGCCAATGTGCTGGACGAGTGGCCCGAATGGTCCGGCGGCCCGGCCACCCTGAACAAGATCGAATTCGAAAAGCTCTACGAGTACGAGTCCACGGTGCGCTACGCGGCGGGCGCCTTCAACTGGCGCGTGAGCGTGGGCGACCGCACGCGCGTTGCCGAATTCCGCCGCCAGCAAATCAGCCTTGCCGCTGAACTGACGGCCGAGGAAATGACCTGGTCGCGTTCCACGCCGATAGCCTTCGACCAGCTGAAATCCTGGTTCGGCAATTCGGTGCGCGGCTCCGCGCCGCCGCGCACGGCGCAAGGCGACACCATGGCCGCCCGGGCCGGCCGTTACAAACGCACGGCCAAGGGTTTCGTCACCGCCCTGCTGATGCTGAACGCCGTGCCGCTGTTCGCCACGCTGGGCGAATCCGGTTTCGGCTCGCAGCTCGCCTATAGCGCACTGGGCGCCATCGCCATCTATCTGCCCGCAATCTTCCTCGATTCGGTCGACAAATCATGAACAAGTTCTTCGCCTACGCCCTGTTCGTCACCATTTTCAGCGCGGGAACCAGCTGGGTGCGCCTGTTCAGCAATCCCACGCCCACGGGCAGCGGCAGCAGCTGGTCGCACAGCTCCGGTAGCTGGGGCGGTGGCGGTGGCTGGAGTGGCGGCGGTGGCGGCGGTGGCGGCGGAGGACATAAGTGAGCGCTCACGTTGTCCCGCTGCATCAGCCGGCCGGCGTGCATCTGCTGGCGGATATGTCCGGCATTGCCGCCGAACTGCTGACCAGCTGCACAAGAATCGAGCAGTTGCTGCGCGACGCGGCCGACGTGGCGGGCGCTCACGTGCTGCACAGCCATTTCCACGGCTTCGGCGAAGGCCAGGGCGTCACCGGCGTGGTGCTGCTGGCCGAGTCGCATATTTCGATCCACACCTGGCCGGAGGACGGCTTCGCGGCTGCCGATATCTTCATGTGCGGCGCGTCCGACCCGCAACGGGCGCTCGCCCTGCTGCGCCAGGCGCTGCAGCCGGCCGGCTGCGCCGTTACCACCATCCGCCGCCAGCCACCCCGTTGACACCCCTCGCGGCCGGTGCGACACTTGCTCCACCTTCAACTAAACAGGAGACCAAAAAATGCATAAGCCGGATATTGCCCTCCTGTCGGCCGCCTGATCGCCGCGCCTCAAGACTTTCCTTCTCCGAGCCTTACCTGAGCTGGTGTTGAGCCGCGCCTGACCGCGCGCCGACCATCCCTATTCCGCCATCGCACGCGGAGCGATGCCTTGCGTCCCCACGCAGGCCGCCCGCACGCGCCGTGAACACTTTTTGGGAACACCAACTCATCATGATCGACTTCGATTTCGAAGCACTGCGCCTTCTCGGCTTGAATAACCTCATCGCTTCGCGCCTGGCCGGCATATCGGCGCCGCCTGGTGCTCAGCTCGTCCGCCTGACTGAAATCCAGCGCGCCGGGCTGACCGTCCATGACGGCGCCGCAGAGCACACGGCGCGCGCCCATCCTTCGCTCAACGCCGAACTGGCTGTCGGCGACTGGCTGCTCGCCGAGCGCAATGCGCTGGATGAGCTGTGGATAATCGAGCAGATATCCCCAGCCACTCAAATCGCCCGCCGCACCGGCGAAGGCCGCCGCCAGCTATTGGCCAGCAATATCGATACCGCGCTGCTGGTTATGGGCCTCGACCAGGATTTCAACCTGCGTCGCCTGGAGCGCTATATCGCCATCGTGACGGCGGCCGATATCGCTCCCGTGGTCGTATTCACGAAATCCGACCTCGCCGGGCGCGATATCGGGCACCGCCTGCCCGCTCATATCCCGGTCCTGCACATTAACGGCCTGGATGCCGCTTCCGCCGCCCAACTGGAACCCTGGCTGGGCGCAGGGCAAACGGTCTGCCTGCTCGGCGCATCCGGAGCGGGCAAATCAACGCTGACCAACACCCTCACCGGCGCGCAGCAGCCCACCGGCGGCGTGCGAAAGGGCGATAACCGTGGCCGCCACACGACAACGGCGCGCTCCCTGCATTTCTGCCAGAGCGGCGCCTGTATCATCGATACGCCGGGACTACGCAGCTGGAGTCCGGACGCGGACGAATCATCGATTGCGGCCTCGTTCGATGACATCGAGTCGCTGTCATCCGGTTGCCAGTTCCGCGATTGCCGGCACGAGGCCGAACCCGGCTGCGCCGTGCGCGGCGCCGTCGATCCGGACCGGCTGCAGAACTACCACAAGCTGTTGCGCGAAGTGCGCCGCAGCCAGGCCACGCCGCTCGACCGCATCGCCGAGCGGAACCGATGGAAAGTCCTCGGCAAGGCGGCGGTAGCGCGCAGCCGGGAAAAACGCAGTTAAACAGAAGGAGATCCAATGAGCCTCTCCCGCATCGGCCAGATCGCCCTCCCCGTTTCGGACGCCAACCGCGCCGAAGCGTTCTACGGCGATACGCTAGGCCTGAAAAAACTGTTCCGTTTCGGCGAACTGGTATTTTTCGATTGTGCCGGCGTGCGGCTGATGCTGGAAGGCACAGCCAAGACGGTGACGCCCGGCGCGGGCGTGTGCCACTACTTCATGGCCGAGAATATCGAAGCGGTTGCGGCCGGCCTGAAATCGAAAGGCGTCGCCTTCGAAGACGAGCCGCGCCTCATCGCCAGGATGCCCGACCACGATTTATGGATGACCTTCTTCCGCGATCCGGACGGGCATTTGCTGGCCCTGATGGAGGAAAAGCGGCACTAAGGTTCGCGTATCGTCGCTTCGATGTTGTTGCCGTCGAGGTCGAGGATATAGGCTGAGTAGAAATTGGCCCAGCTGACACGCGGGCCAGGCGAGCCATTGTCTTCCGCGCCGTGATTCAACGCCGCGACGTAAAACGCATCCACGGCGGCGCGGTCGGGGGCATTGAACGCGATGTGCAGCGGCGTGCGTCCCGCCTCGTGGTGCGCCGCCCAGTAACTGGGGATTTCGGACCCGATCCACAGGAATGGTTCGCCGGATTCGGGTGCATAAATTGCCCAGTCCAGATCCGTTTCCAGCCGATGGAAACCCAGCGGTGCGAGGCACGCATCATAGAGCCGTGTACTGCGCGTGAAATCAGACACGACAAGGCCAAGATGGTTGATCATAAGACCTCCGCAAAAGGAAACCGCCGGTATCCCAGCGTAGCATTCCGCGAAAGTCAATGGCGCACTGATAGTGATGACCAAACTTCTCTTGCTCTTGTTCACTGCCTTGCTCAGCGCGGCGCCTGTTGCCGCCGCGCCGCCGCTCATCCTCGGCCTCGACCACATCCCGCTTGCCGTGCGCGACCTCGACCAGGCCGGCCGCGACTTCGCCCGCCTGGGCTTCACGATCAAACCCGGCCGCCCGCATGACAACGGCATTCGCAACCTGCACGTCAAATTCGCCGACCGCACGGAGATCGAGCTGATCACGGCAGCCGAGCCGCGCGACGCTCTCAGCGGCGAGTATGTCGATCACCTGCGTGCCGGCGACGGTCCAGCCTTCGTGGCCTTTTACGCGCCGGATTTCGACGCCCTCGCCGCCCGCCTGACCGCGCTGCACCAGCCCTACCGCCACGACTGGGCAACAGTCGCCCTGCCCTCGCCCCCAGCGCTGCGCCACATCTTCTTTTCCGCGCGCCTGGCGTCGCCCACGGACAGCGCGGCTTACTTCACCCATGCCAACAGCGCGGACGGCTTGATCGGCGTCTGGCTGGCGGGCGCCGAATCGCCGCCGCCCGAACTGGCGCTGCTGGAAGCGCTCGGCGCCCGCGTTGCGCCCGGCCGCGCCGTAAACGTCCCCGGCGCCACGACCGCCCTGGTCGCGCAACTGGCCGAAGGTGAAGTCATCTTCCTGCCCGCCCAGCATCAGCAAGTACCGGGCCGCCGCATCATCGGCGCGATACTCAGCACGCGTGATCTGTCCGCACTGAAGGCCGCGATGGCAGCGAACGGGTTGACCGCGCCAGAGCCTGTGCTTACACCGAATGGCCGCAGCATTTTCGTACCGTCGGAGTCAGCACATGGACTCTGGCTCGAATTCCGGGAGCAGGCGCAAACGACCCGGTCTCGAAATAATTGGTAAACTGGCAGGAAGTAAGAACAACAACGCTCACATCATGCGCCGCTACGCGCCACTCTCCCTGCTCCTGATTCTCGCCGCCTGCGGCGAAGCCTACAATCCACCGCCGCTGTACCAGGCAACGTCCACCGATTGCGGCACGCTGCTGGAAGCGGATACTTTCCCTCTGCCGCGCGGCATTACGGTGTCGGCGACCAATCCGATTCCTACGCCGGATGGCGGAATCGATATCGGCGTGAACTACCTGCTGCCGCGCACGACCCAGTTGCAGTTCGCTACGGACGGGTTTCCGCTGACGCTGCCGAAAGGGGCCGTTATCGAGAAGGCCGAGGTGGTCAGTGTCTATCAGCGGCCGACCAACCAGCGGGCGGAGATTGTGGAGATCGTTAATGGGGTGCCGCTGGCGCTGATGTCGGTCGGCACGGCGGACCATACGCAGTTCCGCTATCGCCTGCACTTCAAGGGCAAGCTGCCGCCACGCTTCGATCTGGTTACGCCGGATGTGAAGATTGGGCAGAAGCGGTATGAGTCGCGGATCTTTACTTACCGCTGGGTGGAGCAGACGAAGTCTTATTCGATGTGCCGGTGACTGAGCCGGCACGGCGGATCAATGATCCGCCCTACAGCCCCTGCGGGGCCACGGCAGTGTCCTCGGCTACTGTCGGCTATGTGCATGGGATCGCTGCGCCATGCACGGCGCGGGCGGCGTCGCTGCACAGGAACAGGATCACCTCGGCGAGCGCCTCGGCTGAAACCCACTTGCTGTGGTCCGCCTTTGGCATATCGGCGCGGTTCTGCGGCGTATCGATGGTCCCCGGCAGCACGCAATTTACAGTGATTCCCTTGCCGCGCAACTCGGCCGACATGGCCTCCGTGAGCCGGATCACCGCATCCTTGCTCACACAGTA
>DASWYX010000520.1:0-5158 GCA_036404755.1 Pseudoduganella sp. | reverse complement strand
GCCCACATCCGCGACTTCATCATCCTGCACTACCACGTGACCAACCGTGACGACTCGCCGTTCTGGCGCGCCTGCCGCGCGCTGGAAGTGCCGCCGTCGCTGCGCCACCGCATCAGCCATTTCCGCGAAACGGGCCGCGTGTTCCGCGTGCCGAACGAACTGTTCGCGGAAAACTCCTGGGTGCAGGTGATGCTGGGCCAGGGCATCGAGCCGGAGCGCTACCACCAGATCGCCGACATGATGGGCGACGCGGAGCTGACGCAATTCCTGCGCAATATCAGCGGCTCCGTGGAGGCGGTGGTGCGCCAGTTGCCGCGCCACGCGGACTACCTGCGGCGCTACTGTCCCGCGCCCTGACGTACAATTGGGCGCGTGAATCCCGTTTCCGCGCCGAGATGAAAAGACTGCTGCCTTCCATTGCCCTTGCCTCCGCCTGCGCCGGCGCCCTGCCGGTGCAGGCCGGCGCGCTGCCGGTCGCCGCGCCTGCGGCGCTGGGCATGTCCGCCGAGCGGCTGCAGCGGGCGGACAGTTTCATCGCGCGCTCCATCGAGCGCCAGGAGTACCTGGGCGCGGTCGCGCTGGTGCTGCGCAAGGGCAGGGTGGTCGATTACAAGGCATTCGGCCACCGCGACCTGGCGCGCACCGAGCCGCTGCAGCGCGACGCCATCTTCCGCATCTATTCGATGTCCAAGACCGTCACCGCCGCCGCCATCCTGATCCTGATGGAAGAGGGCAAGCTGCTGCTGGAAGACCCGGTATCGAAGTACATCCCCGAATTTGCCGGCTTGCGCATCTTCGCCGGCGGCACGGCGGAAGCGCCTGAAACCCGGGCGCCGAAATCGCCGGTGACGATCCGCCAGCTGCTCACGCACACGCCGGGTTTCGCCAGCTACGGCGAGCGCTCGCTGCCCGTCAACCGCATCTTCGATGCCGCCGACCTGCCGCATTCGCCCAACCTCGCCACGTTCGCCCAGCGCCTGGCGCAACTGCCGCTGGCGCACGAGCCGGGCGAGGCATTCCATTACGACGGCACCGCCACCGTGCTCGCGGGACGCCTGGTTGAAGTCATCTCTGGCCAGCCCTTCGACGTATTCCTGCAGGAGCGCCTGTTCAAGCCCCTGCAGATGGCGGACACCGGCTTTACCGTGCCGCCCGTGAAGCGCCATCGCATCGCCGCGATGACCACCACCGATGCCGATGGCAGCCTGGCCGCGCCGGCGCCCGGCAAGATCGCGGCGGACGGCGAACAGCTGAATCCCTACCTCAGCGGCGCCGGCGGGCTGTATTCGACCGCGCCCGACTACGCGCGCTTTGCGCAGATGCTGCTGAATGGCGGCCAGCTTGATGGCGTGCGGATACTGGGCCGCAAGAGCGTGGAACTGATGATGTCCAACCACCTCACCCACCTGAATCCGCCGGTGCATGAATTCAGCCAGGCCGAAGGCTTTGGCCTGGGCGGCTATGTGCTGCTGGATGTGGCGCGGCGCGGCCGGCTGGGCAGCGCCGGTCAATTTGGCTGGCTGGGCGCCGCGTCCACCTATTACACTATCGATCCCAGGGAGCAGCTGGTGATGCTGCTGATGATGCAGCACCTGCCGCAAGGCTTGCCAAACGATCCACCGAAGCTGCATCTCAAATTCTATAACCTGGTCTACCAATCCTTGATCGACTGATATGGCAACAATGAAGCAGGTGGCGGAGCGCGCGGGCGTCTCCACCACGACCGTATCCCACGTGCTCAATAACACGCGCGTCGTCAGCGAGGACGTGCAGGAGAGGGTGCGCGCGGCAATGAAGGAGCTGCGCTATATCCCCAGCGCCGTGGCGCGCAGCCTGAAGGGCGACAAGACCCACACCATCGGGATGATGATCCCGAATAACACCAATCCGTATTTCGCGGAACTGATCCAGGGCATCGAGGACGCGTCGTTCAAGCAGGGCTATAACGTCATCCTGTGCAATGCCTACGACGACACGCGCAAGCAGACGGCCTACCTGCAGGTGCTGATGGAAAAGCGCATCGATGGCCTGATCCTGGTGGCGTCCGGCGCGGATGCGGAGCTGTCGGCCCGGCTGCAGCACCTGCCCATCCCCACCGTGCTGGTGGACCGCGAAGTGGCGGGCGTGGAGGCGGACTTCGTGGAAGCCGACCACGAGGAGGGCGGCTACCTCGCCGCGCGCTACCTGATCGAACAGGGACACCGCGACATCGCCTGCGTGTCCGGCCCGATCGACCTGCCGCCTTCGCGGGCGCGCGTGGAAGGCTACCTGCGCGCGCTGAAGGAAGCCGGACTGCGCTTCCGCCTCGATTACCTGGTGCGCAGCGATTTCACCAGCGAGGGCGGCTACCAGGCTTTCGGCCAGTTGCTGGCGCTCGCCAGACCGCCGACCGCCATCTTCGCCAGCAATGACCTGATGGCGATCGGCGGTATTTGCGCCGCCAGCGCACGGGGCGTGCGCGTGCCCGAGCAGCTGTCGGTGTTGGGTTATGACGACATTGCACTTGCTTCTTTCACAACGCCGCCGCTGACCACCGTCGCCCAGCCGAAGTATGAAATGGGCGAGCTGACGGCCAGCCTTCTCCTCGAGCGCGTCGCTGGCCAGGGCCAGCCGCTGCGCCGCGAACTGCTGCACACGAAGCTGATCGTGCGGCAATCCACCGCCCCCCGGACCTAATTTCCAAAAAGAAAGAGTTGACAGTCGAACGCGCCGCGTATTCAATAGCAATCGTTTGCGCAAACGATTGCGCGTAAAACTACTTAAACTCGGAGACCTCAGGCATGACTCCCCGCATCACCATCGTCGGCAGTGTCAACATCGATCTGGTGCTGCGCACGCCGCGCATGCCCTTGCTGGGTGAAACCATCAGCGGCAGCGGCTTCCGCCAGGTCGGCGGGGGCAAAGGGGCCAACCAGGCCGTGGCCGCAGCCCGGCAGGGCGCCGAAGTGCACTTCGTGGGCGCCGTGGGCGGCGACGCTTTCGGCCAAAGCGCATTGGCCGACCTGCGCGCCAATGGCGTGGACACCACCCGTATTCTCGTGGCGCCGGATGTGGCCACCGGCGTGGCCGGCATCTTTGTCGATGCCGACGGCGCCAACAGCATCGTGCTCGCGCCGGGCGCGAACGAGGCGCTGAGCGTGGGGCAGGTCGAAGCGGCCGCCGCCACCATTGCCTCCTCTTCCTACCTCGTTTGCCAGCTGGAGTCGCCGCTGGCAAGCGTGCGGCGCGCGATCGAAATCGCCAACGGCGCCGGCGTGAAAGTCGTGTTCAATCCGGCGCCGGCCGCGCCGCTGCCGGACAGCCTGCTGGCCATGGCCGATTACCTCGTCGTCAATGAAACGGAAGCCGCGCAGTTGAGCGGCCTCGCCGTGACCGGTCCCGCCGATGCCCCAGCGGCCGCACGCGCCCTGCGCCGGCGTGGCGCGGGCGCCGTGCTGCTGACGATGGGCGAGGCCGGGGTTGCCGTTTGCGCGGACGACGGCGAATACCTGGTGCCGGCCGTGAAGGTGCAGCCGGTCGACACCACGGCGGCGGGCGACACCTTCGTGGGCGCATTGACGGTGGCGCTGGCGCGCGGTATGGCGCTGCCCGCCGCCACGCGCGAAGCACAGTTCGCGGCGGCGCTGGCGGTCACGCGCATCGGCGCCCAGACCTCGATTCCCACGCGCGCTGAATTGCAGGAGTTTATCGAAAGCCGGGGTGGACGGGCCGCCCTCGGTCTTGATGGATAGGAGGGCCGGCCCGTTTTCCAGTAACTCTCATAAGCATAAAAAACCGCAATAAAGAGGAGATAGCAATGAGTGAGACCATCAAACTGAAGCCCATCGCGGCGGCCATAGCGGCGCTGCTTTTCTGCGGCGGCGCCTTTGCCCAGCAGGCTGACGAGAAGAAGACGGACGAAGACAAGGAAAAGAATGCCGGCACCGTGATCGTGACCGGCACCCGCACCGCCAAGGCCGTGGACAAGATCCCCGGCGCGGTGAACGTGATTTCCAGCGCCGAAGTGGCGAACTCGCTGGCCATTACCGAAGACGCCACCGCCGTGCTGTCGCGCGTGGTGCCCGGCTATGCCGAATCCACCCAGGCCATGAGCAACACCGGCGAAACACTGCGCGGCCGCATTGCGCTGCGCCTGTTCGACGGCATCCCGCAAAGCTCTCCGCTGCGCGAAACCCAGCGCGGTGGTTCCTTCACCGATCTTGGCGTGGTGGGCCGCATCGAAGTGATCAACGGTCCGTCCGCCTCCGAAGGCGTGGGCGCGGCGGGCGGCATCATCAACTATGTGTCGAAAACGCCCACCAAGATGGGCAACGAGTTCACCCTGACCACCAAGCTGACCAGCCAGTTCGAAGACGACAGCTTCGGCTGGAAGATTGGCGGCGTCTTCGCCCACAAGGAGGAGGCTTACGATTTGCTGCTGGCGTTGTCCGAAGTCGACCGCGGCATGCAGTGGGACGCCAACGGCCGCCGCATCGGCATGAATGCCTCCGGTTCCCTGAACGACACCGAAGGCCGCAACCTGTTCCTGAAGACGGGCTTCAACCTGACGCCGCACCAGCGCGTTGAACTGCAGGCCAGCCGCTTCAAGCTGAACGGCAAGGGCAACTACGTCTACCAGGAAGGCAACCGCGCCAAGTTTATCACCGATACCTCGGTGCCGGGCCAGCCTTTCAACAACCAGGCGGAATTCAACGATTTCCGCCAGTACGCGGCCAACTACAGCAACGACGATGTGCTGGGCGGCACGGTGACGGCGCAGGCATACGCCGCACAGCAGCGCATGCGCTTCGTGGCGGAAAAGGGCGGTCCGGACAAGCAGGATCCGCAAATCGCGCCGCTGGGCACCCTGGTCGACCAGTCCGAGGTGTTCTCGAAGAAGCGCGGCCTGCGCACCGGCTACAGCCGTCCGGATCTCTTTATCAGCGGCCTGGAACTGCGCGCCGGCGTGGACGTTGTGCGCGACCAGACGGAGCAGCGCTTGGCGCTGACCAACCGCACCTGGGTGCCGCCGATGGTCTATACCAGCACGGCCCCTTATGCCCAGCTCTCCTATGACATCGGTGACTTCACGGTGAGCGGCGGCTACCGCCGCGAGAACGGCGAACTGGAAGTGGACAGCTATACCACCACCTACTTCAACAACCGGGTGTTCGTGCAG
>DASWYX010000519.1:0-36896 GCA_036404755.1 Pseudoduganella sp. | reverse complement strand
ATGGAGCAGGGAGCGGCATCGGACTGTGTGGATATCTGCATCCCTACCGGCGAGAAGATTGCGACCCTTCCCACGCCGCGCCTGGCTGGCGCCGACGTGCCGGGCAACGGCGCCATCATGCGCCCCGTGCTGGCGCGCATCCTGGCGGAAGCGACACGCGCTGCAGGCGCGAACGTCCGCCTTGGCTGCACCTTCACAAGCATCGCCGCTGATGCGGACGGGGTGAACGTCGCATTTTCCGACGGCAGCCAGGACCGCTATGCACTGGTTATCGGGGCGGATGGCCTGTATTCCAGCGTACGCACCGCCTTGTTCCCGGATGCGCCTGCGCCGCAGTACAGCGGGCAGGGCGTATGGCGCGCCGTGCTGCCGCGCATGGACGGCGTGGAGGGCACCATGATGTGGCTGGACCCCAAGGTCAAAACCGGACTGAATCCCGTATCGCGCGACCAGATGTACCTGTTCGTGACGGAGGACCGCGCAGAGAACACGTACATTGCACCGGCGGATTTCGTGCCAATGCTGAAGGCACTGGTGGGCCGCTTCCCCGCGCTGCTGATGCGCCAGGTCGGCGAGCAACTGGGCGCGCATTCGCAGATCGTCTACCGTCCGCTGGAAAACCTGCTGCTGCCCAGGCCCTGGTACAACGGGCGAGTGGTGCTGATCGGCGACGCCGTCCATGCGACGACGCCGCATATGGCTTCCGGCGCCTGCATCGGCATCGAGGATGCCATCGTGCTGGCCGAGGAACTGGGCGGTGGCGAACCTGTCGAAACGGCGCTGGCGCGATTTCAGGCACGGCGCTGGGAGCGCTGCCGCATGGTGGTCGAGAACTCGGCCCGCCTCGGCGAGATTGAAATCACGGGCGGCGACAAGGAAGAACATGGCCGCATCATGCGCGAAACCCTGATGGCGCTGGCCCAACCAATCTGATTGGAGAATGTAAAGTGAGCAGAAGTTTTATCGATTTGTCGATCTACCTCGAAAACGAGGTCTTGTCCGATCCGCCGCCGCTGGCGCCGAAAATCACCTACCAGAAGCACACGGACACGCTGCCCGAGTTCATGGCCATGATCCCCGGCACGACCGCCGCAGACTATCCGGATGGCGAAGCCGCCGCCGCCGAATGGGTCACGATGACCACGCACAGCGGCACCCATCTGGATGCGCCTTACCACTTCCATTCGACCATGGATGCCAAAACCGGCGAGAAGAAGAAGTCGATCACGATCGACGAAGTGCCGCTCGAATGGTGTTTTCAGCCCGGCGTGAAGCTGGACTTCCGCTACTTCCCGGACGGTTATGTGGCCTCCGCGGCGGACGTGGAAGCGGAACTGGCCCGTATCGGCCACGTGCTGCAGCCGCTGGACATCGTGGTCGTCAACACGCGCGCCGGAAGCCGCTATGGTCATAGCGATTACGTTTCCGCCGGCTGCGGCATGGGCTACGAAGCGACCATGTACCTGCTGGAGCGTGGCGTTCGGCTGACGGGCACCGATGCCTGGAGTTGGGATGCACCGTTCTCCTACACCGCGAAAAAGATCGCGGAGACTGGGGACAAGTCACTGATCTGGGAAGGCCACAAGGCCGGCCGCGATATCGGCTACTGCCACCTGGAGAAGCTGCACAACCTCGAAGCCTTGCCCGGCCACGGCTTCTACATCAGCTGCTTCCCGCACAAGGTGCGCGCCGGGTCGGCCGGATGGACCCGCGCCGTCGCCATCGTGGACGATGCTCTGCTGGCCTTGCCCCGGCGTTAAAGGAGAAACGATGAAGCTGGCAACTTTACGCAATGGCGAGCCGGATGGCAGCCTGCTGGTCGTTTCGCGCGACCTGCGTCGCGCCGTGGACGCGTCGTCCATCGCGCCCAATCTGTTGCATGCGCTCCAGCATTGGCAGGACTGCGCGCCCCGTTTGCAACAGCTCTCCGAGGCGCTCAATGCCGGCAAGGCGGAAGGCGCCGTGGACTTCGTGCCGTCGGCCTGCATGGCGCCGCTGCCGCGCAGCTTTCAGTGGTGCGACGGATCGGCCTTCCTGAACCACGGCCGTTTGATGGAAAAGGCCTTCAATACGCCGCCCATCCCGGACTTCAACACGATTCCCGTGATGTACCAGGGCGCGTCGGACGATTTCCTTGGCCCGACTGAGGATGTGCCAATGCCGGACGAAGCGCTCGGCATCGACTTCGAAGGCGAGTTCGGTGTGGTCACCGGCCCAGTCCCGATGGGCATCAAGGGCGACGCGGCGCTGGATTCGGTACGATTGCTGGTGCAGATCAATGACTGGAGCCTGCGCGGCCTCGGTCCGCGTGAAATGAAGTCAGGCTTCGGCTTCCTGCAAGCCAAGCCGTCCACCAGTTTCGCGCCGGTGGCGATCACGCCGGACGAACTGGGCGCGCACTGGCGCCATGGACGGGTGCAGCTCGAACTGGAAGTCGAGTGGAACGGTGAAGCCTTTGGTCACCCGCACGGCGGCGAAATGAATTTCAGCTTCGGTGAACTGATAGCGCATGCCGCCCGTACGCGCAAGCTGAGCGCCGGCACGATCATCGGTTCGGGTACGCTTTCCAATACCGATCGTAGTGCGGGATCGGCCTGCATCGCCGAGCGGCGCGTGATCGAGATCATCGAGCAGGGCAAGCCGCAGACATCCTTCATGCACTTCGGCGACCGCGTGCGCATGGCGGCCCGCCTGCCGGACGGCAGCCATCCCTTCGGTGTGATCGACCAGAGGGTGGTGCAGGCGGCGTAAGGCACGGCGCTTATAATGCGGGGATGAACAACCCCCTCCGCGAAATCTACCGCGACCAGTGGCTGCTGGTGGTGCACAAGCCTGCCGGCCTGCTGGTGCACCGCAGTCCCATCGACCCGCATGAAACCGAGTTCGCGCTGCAATATGCGCGCGAAATGAATGGCGGCGAGTATGTGTACGCCGTGCACCGCCTGGACCGGCCGACTTCCGGGCTGCTGGTTTTCGCGCGCGACCAGGAGACAGCGAGTATCCTGGGGAAAGCCTTCATGTCCGGCGACGTGCGCAAGCGCTACCTGGCGATGGTGCGCGGCTGGATTCCGGAGCAGGGCGTAATCGATTATCCACTGCGGGATGAAGATCCTTTCGGTGGCGATGCGGAGGGCGTGGCACGCGAAGCCGTTACCCGCTACAAGCGTGTGGCGACCACGGAGATTCCCGTGGCGATCGAGGGCTATGCCAGCAGCCGATACAGCCTGGTCGAGCTCTATCCGGAAACGGGGCGCCGCCACCAGCTGCGCCGCCACATGAAGCACATCAGCCACCCGATCATCGGCGACGCGAACCACGGGCGCGGGCGCCACAACCGCTATTTCGCCGAGCGTTTCGGCCAGGGCCGGCTGATGCTGGCCGCCACGGGAATTGCGTTCGCGCATCCGCGCACCGGCGAGCCGCTGGAACTGGAATGCGAGCCGGAGGCGAGCTTCCTTCAGGTGCAATCTATTTTTTGATGCGGCGCCAGAGCTGAACCAGCCATTCGATCATCGCGGCCATCGGCTTGCGCAGGAAGGGCACGTCGTAGGACAGTAGCAGAAGGCCGAAAGGTACGTCTTCAATGCCCACGATGGGCAGATACGGCACAAAGATCCCCACCGCGATCAATGACAGCGCGAGTGGAATGCGGACCCACTTGGCGCGTTCGGAGCGCGCCCACTCGATGAAGCGCCGCATCTTGCCCGGCACTTCGCGCTCCAGATCGTCGACCGCATGGTCCAGTTTCTGTTTGCCATTGTTGCTCATATGCCGATCGTAACGCGGATTGGCGCGCGGCCGCGTTCAGTTGCCCATTGAAATCACCCGGCTTTGCCAGTATTGTGGGACCTTCAATATTCCACCGGAGCAGCAATGCAGAAAAAGCTTCTTCCCTTCCTCCTTGCCGGCCTGGCGGCTGCCGGAGCGGCACACGCTCAGGAAGTCGTGAAGATCGGTATCGCCGGGCCTTTGTCCGGCGAAATCGCGCACCTGGGCAAGGCGATGGAAAACGGCGTGGCGATGGCGATCGACGACCTGAATGCGCGCGGCACGAGCATCGGCGGCAAAAAGGTCGTCTTCAGGATGCAGAGCGAGGATGACGCAGCGGACCCGAAGCAGGGCACGGCCGTGGCGCAGAAGCTGGTGGACGCGGGCGTGGTTGCCGTGGTCGGGCATTCGAATTCCGGCACCACGGTGCCGGCCTCGCGCATCTACAACCAGGCGGGCATCCCGCAGATTACGCCCTCTGCTACCACACCGGGCTACACGAAGCAGGGTTTTCCGGGTGCTTTCCGAGTGGTCGCCAACGACAATATGATGGGCGCGGCGCTGGGCCGCTATGCGGTGGAAAAGCTGGGCGCGCGTCACATTGCGGTTATCGACGACCGCACGGCTTACGGCCAGGGCGTGGCCGACGAATTCGTCAAGAGCCTGCAGAAGCAGAAACTGAAAGTGGTGGAGCGGCAGTTCACCAATCCGAAAGCCACCGACTTTACGTCCATTCTCACTTCGATCAAGGCGAAGAAGCCGGACCTGATTTTCCTGGGCGGCATGGACGCCACGGCGGGCGGCATCCTGCGCCAGATGAAGGCGCTTGGCATCCAGGCGAGGTTCATGGCGGGGGATGGCGTGTGCAGCGACTCCCTGCCGCAGCTGGCCGGCGTGGGCATGCGCGACGGCGAGGTTTTTTGCGCTGACGCCGGCGGCATCGAGAAGTCGCAGGAAAAGGCGATCGACGATTTCGTGGCGCGGTTCAGGGCGAAGTATCACAGCGATATTCAGACCTATGCGCCATATGCCTACGATGCGGTGATGGTGTTCGTCGCCGCGATGCAGCAGGCCGGGTCGTCTGATCCGGCGAAGTTCCTGCCGGCGCTGAAGCAGACCAGGTATCGCGGGCTCACGGGGCTGATCCAGTTCGACCAGTCCGGCGATCTGGCCAACGGCGCCATTACCGTGTCCACGTACAGGGCGGGGCGAAAGAGCAAGCTGGATGTGATTCGCTGAGCCGCCTGTGACGCATGCACGGCGGATCAATGATCCGCCCTACGCGCTATCGATCCGCAAACGATTCGGACGACTAACGCCTGAAATCGCGCAACACCTCGCGCGCCGCATTATGGCCCGGCGCGCCGGTAACGCCGCCGCCGGGATGCGCGCCGGCGCCGCAGGTGTACAGGCCGGGAATCGGCCCCCGGTAATCGGCGTGGCCCAGCATCGGCCGCGCCGAGAACAGCTGGTCCAGCCCAAGAGCGCCGTGGAAAATGTCCCCGCCGACCAGGCCGAACGTGCGCTCCAGGTCCAGTGGACTCATGATCTGCCGTCCGATCACGCTGCGCTTGAAGTTAGGCGCATAGCGGGTAACGGTATCGATCATCAGGTCCGCCACCGTATCGCGGTGGTCATCCCAGCTTGCGCCGTCCGGCAGTTGCGGCGCCACGTGCTGGCAGAACAGGCTGGCCACGTGCTGGCCGGGCGGCGCCAGCGTCGGGTCCAGCGTCGAAGGAATCAGCACCTCGACGATGGGCTGGCGCGACCAGCCGAATTCGCGTGCATCGTGATAAGCGCGTTCCATGTACTGCAGGTTGGGCGCGATGATGATGCCGCTGCCGTGATGCTCGGCGGCCTGCTTGCCGGGCAGACAGCTGAAGTCCGGCAGTTCGGACAGCGCAACGTTCATGCGGAAGGTGCCGGAACCGCAGCGCCAGGCCTGCATGCGGCGCAGGAAATCGTCGGGCAGGGCGGCGGCATCGACTAGTTTCGTGTACAGCAGGCGCGGATTGAGGTTGGAGATGACCACGCGCGCTTCCAGTTTCTCGCCGGCCGCCGTCACCACGCCGGAAGCGCGTCCCTTCGTCAGCAGCACTTCCTGCACGGCGCAATCGGTACGCACTTCCACGCCGCGCGCCTGCGCCGAGCGGCTCATGGCCTGCGTGATCGCGCCCATGCCGCCGATGGCGTGTCCCCACGCGCCTTTTTTGCCATTGACTTCGCCGAACACATGATGCAGCAGCACGTAGGCCGAGCCGGGCGTGTACGGACTTGCATAGTTGCCGACCACGCTGTCGAAACCATAGGCGGCCTTGATTGGCGCGCTTTCGAACCAGCCATCCAGGTAATCGCCGGCGGACTTGGTGAAGAGGTCAAGCAACTCGCGCTGCGTGGACATCGGCAGCTTGCGCATGCGGTTGCCGATGCTGCCCGCCTTGATCAATTCCGGCAGGGCCGTCAGCCAGCTCCCCTGCACCATATTCGGCGGCGTTTGCAGCACCAGGTCGCGCAGCACGTCGGCCGCCGCGTCCAGCTGTTCGCCGTATGCCTGCAGGCGTTCGGCGTCGCGCCTGGAAAACTTTGCGACTTCGCTCATGGTCTTGCCGGCGCCGATTTTCAGGTACTGCCCGTTCTCGAATGGAAGGAAGTTGGATAGCGGGCGCTCGACGATGCGCAGGCCGTGCTTCGCCAGTTCGAGGTCGTTGATGACCTTCGGGTTCAGCAGCGACACCGTGTACGCGGCAATGGAATTGCGGAAGCCCGGATGGAATTCCTCGGTGACCGCCGCGCCGCCGACGACGCCGCGCCGTTCCAGCACCGTGACCTTCAGCCCCGCCTTCGCCAGGTAATGGGCACACACCAGGCCATTGTGGCCGCCGCCGATGATGATCGCATCCTGCATTTATCTCTCCACGTTGATAGGAGATTCCATTGTCCGGGCGGCGTCGGCAAGTTGCACTGAACATAGCGACAAACTGTCGGGTATTATTGAGCAAAGTGACGAATCTTTCGGCGAAAGTGAAAAATGGATGCAACCGACCAGCAATTGCTAGCGCTGCTGCGTGAAAATGCCCGCGCTCCCACGGCCGAACTGGCGCGCAAGCTCGGGCTCTCGCGTACTACGGTGCAAAGCCGCATCGAGCGGCTGGAAAAGACGGGTGTGATCATTGGTTATACGGTGCGCTCCAGCGCGGACTATCGCGCGGGCTTGGTGCGGGCGCTGGTGATGATCACGGCAGCGCCGAAGCACACGCCCGGCATCGAGAGCGCGCTGCGGCGGGTAACGCAGCTTCGCACGCTGCATTCGGTGAACGGCATCTACGACTTCATCGCCGGCGTGGAAGCGGAGTCGGTGGAGGAACTGGATGCGGTGATCGACAGGATTGGCGCCCTGGACGGCGTCGAGCGCACCACTACGTCGATCCTGATGACGACCCGTATCGACCGCTAGGCGCGGGAAAACCGCAAGATTCTTCAAGAAGTGGCGATTCTCCGTGCCCATACTGGGGGCACTTGCAACAAGGAGAACGCGATGATTGATCTGCGCAGCGATACCTGCAGCCAGCCCACGGAGGCGATGCGGCTGGCCATGGCTTACGCGCTCGTTGGCGACGATGTGTACGGCGACGATCCCACGGTGAAGCAGCTGGAGCGCGAAGTCGCGGAGCTGCTGGGCAAAGAGGATGCGGTCTATATGGTGTCCGGCACCATGACCAACCAGGTCGCGATACGCGCCCACACGGAGCCGGGCGATTCCGTGCTGTTCGACCAGAACGCCCACGTCTACATTCTCGAAGGCGGCGCGCCTTCCGCCTATGCCGGTGTACTGCCACGCCTGCTGCCGGGCATGCGCGGCATCTTCAGCGCGGCCGACGTGGAAGCAGCGCTGGGCGTGCCGCACCGCTTCTTTCCGGCCACGGTACCGTCGCCCGTCAAGCTGCTATGCCTTGAGAACACCCACAATATCGGCGGCGGGAAGATCTGGCCGTTGGAGCAGCTGAAGGAGGTCTGCGCTTTCGCCCGCCAGCGTGGCCTGCAGCTGCACCTGGACGGCGCGCGGCTGTGGCATGCAAGCGCCGCCACGGGCATCCCCGAGAGCGAGTACGCACGGCACTTCGACACGGTCAGCGTCTGTTTTTCGAAAGGGCTGGGCGCACCGGTCGGTTCCGCGCTGGCCGGTCCGCGCGACTTCATCGCCCGTGCGCGCCGCTTCAAGCAGCAGATCGGCGGCGGCTTCCGCCAGGCGGGCATTATCGCAGCCGGCGCCCTGTATGCGCTGCGAAATCACCGCGAGCGGCTGGTGGAGGATCACGAGCACGCCATGCTGCTGGCGCATGGTATAGCGGGGCTGCCGGGCATTCAGATGGATGTCGCCAGCGTGGAATCGAACATCGTGCGCTTCGGCGTCTCGTCCATGCCGGCCGGCCTGTTCGCCGAAGCGTTGTATCAGTGTGGCCTGCATGTGCTGCCTTACGGGAAGGACGGCGTGCGCGCCATTCCCTATCTGAACATTTCCCGCCAACAGATCAGGGATGCGGTGGAAATCATCGCCTCGGTCACAACCCAAGGAGTGTAGCCGTATGGATCGCCGTAGTTTTGTCAAAGCCGCCGCCGCCGGCATGGTAGCCGGCCTGTTGCCAGGCCTTTCGTTCGCCGCCGGCGACGGCATTCGTCCTTTTCGTGTCGCCATTCCCGAAGCCGATTTGCGCGATCTGCGCAGGCGCATCGCGGCCACGCGCTGGCCCGAAGTGGAGACAGTGGCAGACGCTTCACAGGGCGTACAGCGCGCCACGATGCAGGCGCTGGCGCGTTACTGGGAGAAGGAGTATGACTGGCGCAAGGTGGAGGCAAGGCTCAATGCGCTGCCCCAGTTCCTGACCGCGATCGATGGCGTGGATATTCACTTCATCCACGTGCGCTCGAAGCACGAGAATGCGCTGCCGCTGATCGTGACGCACGGCTGGCCGGGCTCCATCATCGAGCAGTTGAAGATCATCGATCCGCTGGTCAATCCCACCGCGTATGGTGGCAGCGCGTCGGACGCGTTCCACGTGGTGATCCCGTCGATGCCCGGCTATGGCTTCTCGGGCAAGCCGGCAAACACTGGCTGGGACGGCAACCGCATCGCGCGGGCGTGGGCCGTGTTGATGGAGCGCCTTGGCTACAAGCGCTATGTGGGCCAAGGTGGCGACTGGGGCGCGATCATCACGGACCTGATGGCGGTGCAGGCGCCGGCTGGCCTGATCGGCATTCACACCAATATGGCCGGCGCCGTGCCGCCCGATATCGACAAGGCTCTCCGTACCGGGAATCCCGCGCCGCCCGGGCTTTCGGAGGAAGAACAGCGGGCCTGCCAGCAGCTTGATTACGTCTACAAGCACATTGGCTATGCACGCATCATGGGCACGCGTCCGCAAACGCTGACCGGCCTGGCGGATTCGCCAATCGGCCTGGCGGCCTTCCTGCTTGACCATGATGCGCGCAGCCTGGAGCTGATTTCGCGGGCCTTTGCCGGACAGCCGGGCGGGCTGTCGCGCGATGATGTTCTCGACAATATTTCGCTGTTCTGGCTGACCAATACGGCGGTGTCGGCGGCCCGTCTTTACTGGGAAAACAGGACAACCGTGTTTGCCGTCAAGGGTGTTACGCTGCCGGTCGCCGTCAGTGTGTTCCCGGACGAGATCTATCTGCCACCGCGCAGCTGGGCCGAGCGTGCCTATCCAAAGCTCATGTATTACAACAAGCCGGAGAAGGGCGGCCATTTCGCGGCCTGGGAGCAGCCGGCCCTGTTCGCCCAGGAGCTGCGTGCAGGTTTCAGATCCCTGCGTACATAAGGCGTAGAATGAAGTTTTGCAGGACGGCTTCATGGACGCATCTGCCACTCGCCCGCGCAACAAGGTCAAGGCCTGGCGCGACAATGTCTTACCCGGCACGCAATTCCTGCGTGCCGAGTACCTTGCGCACCGTTTCCCGCCCCATGTGCACGAGGAGTTCGCCATCGGCTTCATCGAGCGCGGCGCGCAGGCGGCGGTGATGCGGGAGCACAGCCAGCAGGTGCTGATGCCGGCGGGTACGATTTGCGTGATCAATCCCGGCGAGTTCCACGAGGGGCGCGAGTTTTCCGAGATCGGCTGGGATTACCGCATGATTTATATTTCGCCCGGCGACCTGGATTCACTGTTGGCCCCCGAAGGCCGTTCTCCGCTGCATTTCCCCGAGCACGTGATCGACGATGCCGACACGATGATGGCGATCAGCATGGCCCACCAGAGCGCGGAGTCGGGCGAGGCGTCGCTGCTGGAACAGAGTTCGCGGCTCACCTTCGCGCTGAACCAGCTGGTGTCGCGACACGCGCAGAAAGGACGCGGCCTGCGAGCGCTGCCCGGCATGCCGGGCGGCGTGCGGCGGGCGCGCGAGTATATCGATGCGCACATAGGCTCGAATCCCGCGCTGCAGGAGATTGCGGACGTGGCGGGCCTGAGTCCCTTCCACCTGCTGCGCGAGTTCAAACGCGTGATCGGTCTCGCACCGCATGCTTATCTGATGCAGCGCCGAGTTGAACACGCGAAGCGCCTGCTGCTTGCCGGCCGTGCCATGCGCACTATCGCCATCGATCTGGGCTACGCGGACCAGGCCCATTTGAGCCGCGAGATCCGCCGCTTCTACGGCGTTCCGCCCAGCGCCTTGCACCTGTAGCTACCGCCACCGTATTCGCACAAAGTTTGCGCCAGCTCAAACGGCTGCACGCAAGCTGCGGCTAATCTGCGCAATCCAACGTTGCAAGGAGGAGTGAGCGGTGCAGCTGAAATATGTCCCTTTACTCTTGCTCGTCGTCGCCGTCACCTGCTTCTTCATTGGCGAGGGCGGCCGCCTGGAGCGCGACATTCAGTTCGTGGGACTGATTGCCGTCATCGGTATGCCGCTCGCGGGCATGGCCATGCACAAATTGGTGGCGAAGTGCGCCGCCGCGACGGGCGTGCTGCTGGCCGCAATAGCCTTCTCGCTGCTGGGCGACCAATCCTACAAAGCCGCCTACAGCGACTGCCTCGCCGGCAGCGAACGCCTGCACTGGTCCCTCGCCAAGTACCACGTCGAAAACGGCCGCTACCCCGATAGCCTGGACCGGCTCAACGTAGTCCTGCCCTGCGGCCGCGCGACCAGGGCCAGCCTGCTCCGCTATAAACGCATCGGCGATGGCTACCAGCTCCTTCTCAACGCCTACGTCCCGCAGCCTGCCGCCCGCATCAGCACACAAAAGGCCTACGCGGCGCGTTGAGCGGCCGGAGCGTGGAGAGCGGCAGGGCGGGGCGCCCGGTGCGCGGAGGCCTGGAGCAGGATGCGGGCGCCGGTGCGTTCGGAGGCGTGCAGCAGGCTGGCGGCCGTGGAGTCGACGGCGGCCTGCTTGACGATGATGTCCACATTCAGCGCGGCGGCCTGCGCGAACGCTGGCGTGAGGTCGGCGGTGGTGCCGTCGTGCAGGGTGCGGATGCGGATGGCGTCGACGCTGGCGTGTCCGAGCACGGACGACAGCTGCGCGACCGAGCCGACCTTCACGGCGATGCGGAAGCCGTTGCGGCGGTAATTGTCGGCCACATAGTTGAGCATCCAGGTCTGGCGCGCGTTCACGGCGGGCAGTTGCAGCACGACCTGGTCCACGGGCAGGTCCAGGCCATCGAGAATGCGGCGGAAGGCCATGCCGTGATTGCTGCTGACGGCGCTGAGCAGGCGATCGTGGACGTTCAGGTAGAGCGTGTGCTTGCCCGCGTCCGCACGGCGGAAGAAGTTGATGGCGTGGAGCATGCGGCACAGGCGGTCCAGTTCCACGGACTCGTTGTCGCTGGCAGCGCCGTCGAGGAACTTCCACAGCGGCAGGCCCAGGTCTTCTGCGGCGATGGCGCGCACGCGGCCCGCGTAGCCTGCGACTTCGCCGGTGCCCAGTTCGCGCACCGGATAGAACTCGCTGCCTAAACGGCTATTGAAGATCCGTCCTTCCACTTCGCCGTCGTCGCCGATGCTCAGGCTACTGGAGGGGGAAGCGCCGGACGCCAACCGGTCCAGATATTCTTGCAGCGCGGGATGGCTCATTCGTGAACTCCTGAAAATACTGAGGAGCCCAGTCTACGTTGCGTGCCTGCGGTAAGGGAACGAAGCATTGTTCATATCCATTTGCGAAATATGCACATGGACTTGACCTCCGAGGTAATGGATTACGCACGCCGTACTTCCTAGAATCGGAAGCATGAAAACCTTACGCATACTCATATTGGCGGCGATGGCGTGGGCGCTTTATGCGCTGGCAGCGTCAGTCGCTCACGCTCAGGCAACGGCGGCCGGCAGGCATGCGGCCGCGCAGTTGGAGGTCCGCCGCATCAAGGCGGAGACGGCCGCCGGCCGCCAGGGAACGGCCGAGTTACTGGCGGCGGCCAGGCCTGTGCTCGATGGCGGGCTGCGCGACTTCAACTGGACGCGCGAGGAGTCGCTCGACTATCTGCTGCAGTACATCGGCCTGACGGACGCGGAGGCTCGCCGGGAACTGGCTGCGTCGAAGCAGCGCGTGCGCGGCGGCGCTGGCGGAGGCGTGCGATGAAGCGGCTGGCTGCACTCGCCTTGCTGGCGCTGTCGGCGTGCGCACTCGCTTCCGATCACCTGGATACGCCGCAGGTGATTGCCGATCCGCGCACGGACATTGGCGATATCTATGCCTGGCCTGCGGCCGATGGGCGCAAGCTTAATCTCGTGATGACCATCGTGGGACACAGCTTTGCTCGGGAGGTTGACTACGTGTTCCATGTGGACAGCGGCGCGCGCTATGGCGCGACCACGGCGAGCGTCGACGTCGTTTGCCGCTTGAATGGCGAGATGGCGTGCAGTGCGGGGAAGGTGTTTGCTGGCCTGCGCGATGATCCTTTCTTCAATAATGTGAAGGGTTCGCGTGATGCGTTCAATTATGCGGCTGCTGCACTGAAGTCGGGTGTGCGGCGGAACGATGCAGGCTGTCCGCTGTTCAGCGCGGAGCAGTCCGGGGAGATCCTGGCGCGCTGGCGCCGAACCGATGGCGGGCCGGCGGCGAATTTCCTGAAGGGGTGGACGCCGGCGACCATTGTAGTGTCAGTCGACCTGGCGCTGGTGAATCGCGGCGGACCCGTGCTGGCCGTGTGGGCGGAGACTTCGATCAAGGGCAGGCGCATCGATCGGATGGGGCGTCCGCTGACCGGCAATGCCTTGCTGGCGCCATTGGAGGCGGAGGAGATCAGCGATGCGCTCAAGATGCGCTACAACGAGGTCACGCCGTATGCTGCGTCGGAGTTTGTACCCGAGATCGAGAAGTCGCTGGCCTTGTACGACGGGTACGACGGGCATTGCGGCAATCAGTTGATGGCCGACCTGCAGGCGCCGCCCGAGCGTCGATATCGGCGTTTGGCGGAGCTGCTGGCGGATGACCGGCTGTGGATCAACAGCGTCGCGCATAAGTGCACGCAGCTGTTTGCGGTAGAAATGGCGGCGGCTGGACACGCACGTTATCGCGACGATTGCGGCGGCCGGACGCTGGATTACGACGCGTCCAATGTCTATCGTTCGCTGCTGGCGGCCGGGGCGAATGCCGGCGTGGACGATGGCGTGCACGCGGATGATGTCATGCATTCGAACGAGGTGTTTCCGTTCGTGGCGCCGCCGCGGGCGAGTATCGTGGCCGATAGGCTCGTGCCGCCGCTGCGAGGCCAGTATCGTGGCCAGTAGACTCGCGTCGCTTGCGCTGGCGGTGTGCGCCGCTTCGGCGACCCGGCCGGCGCTGGCGCACGACTTCTGGATTCAGCCCGACAGGTTCTTTTTGTCGGCGGGCGACGTCGTTCAACCGGCATTGCTCGTTGGGCATGGCGAAGAACGTCAGCGCTCGCCGCTACCGGCGCGGCGTATTCTGCGCTACGAGGCTTTTGCGCCCGATGGCAGCAGCGTTGACCTGCGCGGCGGTCCGGCGCGGCTGGCGGGCGAGGGCGTGCATGTGCTGGTGCTCGAAACTGACGATCAGGCGCAGAGCCATCAGCCAGCGGCGCGCTTCAACGCTTATCTCTATGCCGAGGGGCTGACGGCCGTGATCGAACACCGCGAGCGCTTCCGGAGGGCAGGTGAGCCGGGCGCGGAGCGCTATCGCCGCGTGGCGAAGGCGCTGGTCGTGGCCGGGACGCCGACGGCAGGCAAGCACGATGGCGCCATGCCCGCGCTCGGGCTGCCGCTGGAGATCGTGCTGGAGCGCCTTCCAGCCGCAGCGCGCAGCGCGGCTGCCGTCACGCAGCCGCCGGCGCCGTCGCAGCCGAAGGTCCCGCCGCCGCCGGCGGCCCCGGAGTCGCAAGCGGAGATGCTGGTGGCGCGGGTTGCCGCAGTGTCGCAGGCCGAGATGCTGGCTGCGCGGGGCGTGGCGGCGTCGCAGGGGGAGGCTCTGGCGCCGCAGATGACGGCGGCGTTGCAGGGGGAGGCCCTGGAGGCGCGGGCGGCTGCGACATTGCAGGCGGAGGGGCCGGCGGTGCGAGTCGTAGGGGCGTCGCGGTTGGCGGTGGCGTCGCAGGCGCAAGTACTGCCGGCGCTTGCGGAGGGGCTGGCGGCTGGGGCGCACGCGGAGGCGCTGGTGGCGCGGGTGGTGTATAGGGGGCGCGGGCTGGGAGGTGCGCTGGTCAGGCTGACGGACCTGGCGGATGATGAGGAGCCGCTGGCGTCGGCGCGGACGGACGAGGAGGGCCGCGTGAAATTCGCGATGCCCCAGGACTGCGGCAGTTGGCTGCTAAGCGTCATGTGGTCGGAACCGTCGCAACGAGGCGACGGTATCGATTACGAGACCATCTTCTCCAGCCTGAGCTTCGCGCGCGGCGCGAACTGCCAGGCCAGCGCGAAGACGGTGACGAAGCCGATGGAGGACAGCACGAGCCACGGCAGCGCCGGCATGTTGAGCGAGCGGGCGCGGTCGATCAGGTAGCCGCTGGCCGTGTAGCCGAACAAGCCGCCGAGCGCCAGGCCAAAGCGGCTCAAGCCGATGTAGCTCGCGCGCGCCGCCCTGGCCTGGGCGAAGCGCGCCACCAGCGCCTCGCGCGCCGGGTCGGCGAACAGGCTGCCGACGAAGAACACGGCGACAATCGCGAAGACGCCGAAAGTCCCGTGTGCGAAAGACAGCAGGGCGATGCTGCAGGCCATTACCGCCACGCCGGCCGTCAGGCGCGACTCCAGGCTGAAATGGCGTTCCGCCAGCCGCGCCATCGGATACAGCAGGGACACCGCCAGCACCGCCTCCATCGCATACATCCATGCCACCGACTGCGCCGAGCCGGAAAGCTGCATCAGCAGCACCGGCACGCCCAGCATCAGCTGCGTCTGCAGCACGTAATAGCCGCTCAGCGTAAGCACCAGCGCGACGAAGGGCTTGTCGCGCAAAGGCATCTGCATCGCCGTCAAGGCGCTGGTGCCCGGCGTGGATGTGCGATAGGACGGCAGCAGCACGGCATTGGCCAGCGCCGCCAGCACGAACAGCGCGCAGCCGCCCAGCGCGGTCCAGCGG
Source organism: Pseudoduganella sp. (assembly GCA_036404755.1). Taxonomy (GTDB): domain Bacteria; phylum Pseudomonadota; class Gammaproteobacteria; order Burkholderiales; family Burkholderiaceae_D; genus Rugamonas. The sequence continues at coordinate 21,583 of DASWYX010000519.1, read as the reverse complement.
AAATCGAAACCGAGAAGGAAGGTGCCAAGCAGGGCGCCCAGCACGCCGGACACGCATTCCTGCATGATCAGCCGCGAATAAAACCGGGGACGCTCCGCCGGCCGCACCAGCTTGACCACCAGCGCACCGCGCGCCGGATCAAACAGGCTGCCGCCAAGGCCGGACAGGATACAGGACAGCATCAGCTGCATCGGCGTCGCCGCAAACCCCATCAGCGCGAAACCGGAAGCGCGCAGCAGCATGCCCAGAACGATCAGGGGCTTGCCGCCGAAGCGATCGGTCAGCGAGCCGCCGAAGAGGGCGAGGCCCTGTTGCGACACTTGCCGCACGCCGAGCGCCAGGCCCACCGCGGCCGCCGCCCATCCCAGCTGGTCGACAAAGTGTAGTCCAATGATCGGAAAGACAACATTGAAGCCCGCGACAACGAGCGCGCTGTCCAGCATGATGAAGCGTTTGCCCAGCTTCCTTGCCCTGTTCGATCCGACCACGATGCCACTCCCCGATATCCGCCTGCACTTGATCTTAGTTTCTTTCAAGCCATAATAGAAGCTGGCAACGCCACATATTTCATATTGGATTTCCTTATGTCTCTGAACCTGGACGATCTGCAGCTGCTGCTCGATATTGTGGAATCCGGAAGTTTCAGCCAGGCCGCCGCCCAGCGCCGCTGGTCGCAGCCCCAGGTGAGCCAGCGGGTCGGCGCACTGGAAGAACAACTGGGCGTACAGCTGTTCCAGCGGCACCGCCGCGGCGCCTCGCCCACGCCGGCCTGCCTCACCTTCCTGCCAGCCGCGCAGCAGGCGCTCGCCGCCATCGAGTCAGGACGCCAGGCCATCCAGGGCGCGCCCGCGCTGCCTCAGATCTGGCTGGCCTGCGTGCCCTCGCTGGCGCCGCTCTTCTTCGGGCCCATCCTGCTGGAGCTGGCCAACGCGCCGATGGAAATCCGCTGCACCTCCGATCATTCGCCTGTGATCATGGACATGCTGCTGACCGGCCGCGCCCACCTTGGTTTCGTGCTGAAATGCCCCGCCATCGCCGGCATCCAGATGGAGCGCGTGATCCTGTCGCCTATCGTGGGCGTGGTGCGGCGCGGCCATCCGCTGGCCAGGCGGCACAAGCTCACGCTGGCGGACGTCGCGAACGAGCAGCTGGCGCCGCAGTACTGGAGCGACGAGATCCGCGAGCTGATTGCCCTGCTGCGCACGTGGCGCACCGTCCCCAGTCCCATTCACGCGATCCAGCCTTCGAGCGCGGCGATCGAACTGGCGCTGGAACACGGCTTCCTCACCTTCATGCCGGAGATCGCGGCAGCCAAGCAGCTGAAGGACGGCAGCCTGATAAAGCTGGATATAAGCGATCTGCCGCGCTGGGAGTGGGAAGCCATGGTGGCCTGGCGCAGCGGCAAACGGCCGGATGAGAGCAAGCAGACCGTCCTGCGCGTGGTACGCGACATGGCGGCGCGCTGGGCCTCGCCGCGCTAGAATGTCGCGATGAAAAAATATCTACTCGGCTTGCTAATGTTGTGCGGCCTGGCGCAGGCCCAGCCCGCGGGCGATTTCCACCAGCACCTGTTCAGTCCAACGGTGGCGGAGCTGGTCAAGGTCCAGCCGATTTCGGCGACGGATCTGATATCGATGCTGGACGATGCGGGCATCAAGCGCGCCACGTTGCTGTCCGTGGCCTATACCTTCGGCAGTCCCAAACGCAGCTTCCCCGACGAACTGGCGCGGGTACGCGCCGAGAACGACTGGACCGCGGCGCAGGCGGCAAAGTACCCGGGCCGCCTGATGGCCTTCTGCAGCTTCAACCCTCTGAAGGATTACGCCTTGGGCGAACTGGCGCGCTGCGCCGCCCATCCCGGCCTGAAACACGGCATCAAGCTCCACTTCGGCAATTCGGACGTGCAGCTGGAGCAGCCCGCCCACCTGGAAAGGATGAAGCAGGTCTTCAAGGCCGCCAACGACCACCATATGGCCATCGTCGTGCACATGCGCGCGTCGATCTCGCAGAATCGCCCCTACGGCGCGCAGCAGGCGCGCATCTTCCTGGAGCAGCTGCTGCCGCAGGCGCCGGATGTAACGGTGCAGGTGGCGCACTTCGCCGGGGCAGGTCCCGGCTACGACGATCCCGCCGGCGAGGAAGCGATGGGCGTACTGGCCGAAGCCGTGCAGCATGGGGACCCGCGCGCGCGCAAGCTGTGGTTCGATATTGCCAGTCTCCCGGACGGCAAGTTGACGAAGGAGCAGGAGCAGCGCCTGGTGGCCCGCATTCGCCAGGTCGGCGTTTCGCGCGTGCTGTATGGCTCGGATGCCGCGGCGGGCAACAACCTGCGTCCGCTGGAAGGCTGGGCGGCTTTCCTGTCCCTGCCGCTGACGGAGGACGAGGTGGCGATAGTGAGCACCAACCTGCCGCCTTATTGGCGGTGAAAAAGAATCAGTGCGGGAAGGGACGCGCGGTGCGGCGCTGTTCAGGATAGGCCAGCACGCGCAGGATCACGTTGCGCGGCACTTGCATGGTCTGCATATAGATCCACGCGTTGGCGGCGCCGTGCATGGCGTGCAACTCGATGCCCTTGTCGACCTGGAGGGCCAATGCCTGGTTGTATCGCGTGTCGCTCATGTGCCGCCCCGTGACCAAAAGTGTGGAATGGCTTGATTATCCGGCAAACTGGTCCGCGGTACAAGCACTGAGGAAGCCCATAATGGCTTCGTTGACGGCTTCCGCATCCGTGATCGGTCCCATATGGCCGCCGGCCGTTTCCATGAAGGCGCCGTTGGGCAGCGCAGCCGCCAGTTGTTCCGCTACGCGGCGGGTCGAAGAAGGCCCCTTGCGGCCGGCCATCACCAGCGCCGGCAGTTCAAGCTGCGCTGCATCATCCAGCGTGGCCGGTTCGCCCAGCAACGCAACGAAGTCCAGCTTCACTTTTGCGATCTGCGACATGAAGCGCTGGCGCTGCACATCCGGCAGCGCATCGAATACGCCCGGACGGTTCCAGTAATCGATGAAGATGCGCGTGGCTTCTTCTTCCGTAGCGGCTGCGGCGATGGATGCCGCGAAGGCTTCGATTTCCAGGCGGGCCGCGTCATTGCGCTGCAGCAGATGGAAAGCCACCGGCTCGAACACCGTCAGCGAAAGCACCCGTTCGCGCAGCTGGCGCGCCAGTCGCAGCGCCGTGGCGCCGCCGTAGGAATGGCCGACGAGGTGGAACGGCTCGCCGGCATCCAGATGGGAAGCGAGCGCTGCGGCGACGGTGTCCGCTTCATGCGCCAGCGTATATTTTGTTGATGCTGCTTCCGTAGGGAAAGCTGATTTTCCATAGCCCAACAAATCCAGGGCAATGAAGCGGTATTGTTCCCCATGGGCAGCCATCAGGGCGGACCACTGGTTGCGGGAGCTAAGGGAACTGTGCAGCAGGACGACGGCAGGTTTCATTTCAGGAGCGAATCGACGGCAAACCCGCGATTATAACGGCTGCTGAAAACGGCCTTGTCGGAAATCCTTACAGTCCGGAAAGTGCATATTTGATTTAGCCTATTACTGAAAGGGCCTGCTGGCTTTGGCGCGGAATTTGCTTAACCGTCGGTATCTGGACGGGAGGCTAAACGTGATAATGGAACGGTCCGCATTGCCCGCGTTGCTGCTGACGCTGTTGCTGGGCTTGCTCATGCAAGCGATGCTGGCGGGCGCGCGCTATGCAAGCGAGCAAGGCGAATGGTTGTACCGTTCCTTCTACCTGATCGCGCTGGCTTTCAATCTGGGTGCCGTGCGGCGCGTCAATCCGCCGAGCCTGCGCAGCGCATGCATTCTGCTTGCGCCGATGGTGCTCACACTGGTTTGCACATGGCTTGTTGTCGAGGACAAAAGCCATGCAACCGTGATGCTGCTGGTGCTGCCGCTCGTGCACTCACTGGTGGCGGGCTACTTCTGCGTCACCGTGCCGCAAGCGCTGCGGCATTAACGTGCGCTGGCAACCCTGTCGCGCAGATCGAGCGCGAGGCGGGCGGCTCGCAACGTGGCCACATCGACTTTCGGCGGAATACTGACGGGCGGCTTGCTGGCCCAGCGCTCACGTCCCGCTTCGGCGGGAGGCAGCGTGAAATGTTCCTTCACCACCAGTTTCTCGGACGGCGTTGGCAGTGGCGTGGCCTGCACGGTTTGCAGCGCCTCGCAAGGCTTGTCGGTCAGCATGGTCGTGCCGTTCTGGTCCTGGCAGCGGTAGATTTCGTTCTGTGCCGGCGCGCTGCCCGCGGCCAGCAATAATGCAGCCGCGCAAAGCGCACCGCGGATGGCTGTGCGTTGCATGGTTCACCTCCTGTTACGTCGGTGAGACCATTCTGCGCGGGGTGGCTAACGGGCTCTGTTCGTCATTTCACGTGGGCTTGTAGGCGCACATGCCATGCTGGAATTGCCTGGCGCCAGAAGTCCTCGATGCTGTCGGCCTGTATCTGCAGGCCGAGAAAATGCGCGGCGGGAATCAGCGCAGTGGCAAGCAGGTTTTCGGCGGAGGCGCCCGTGTCGAAAGCCTGCGCGCCCGTTTGCTTCGACAGTTTCTCGCCATCTTCATTGACCACGACAGGCACGTGCAGGTAGCGCGGCTGCGGAAGGCCGAGTAATTCCTGCAGGTAGATCTGGCGCGGCGTGGAGTCGAGCAGGTCGGCGCCGCGCACGATATCGGTGATGCCTTGTGCGCCATCGTCGACCACGACCGCCAGCTGATAAGCCCAGAAGCCATCGGCGCGGCGGATCACGAAATCGCCGACTTCCTGCGTGATGTCCTGCGTGATGTGGCCGAACCAGCGGTCGTCGAAACCGATGATGCGGTGCGGCTCTTGCGGTGTGCGCAGGCGCAGCGCGCGCGGCACGCGGCCCGGCGCCAGGCCGAGGCGGCAAGTGCCGGGATAGACCAGGGCTGCGTTGCCCGTGTGGCCGAGGCGCATCTGCGAGTCCGCGATTTCCTTGCGCGAGCAGCCGCAGGGATAGATGTTGTCGGCCAGTTGCACCAGCGCTTGCTCGTAGAGATGCTGGCGTCTGGTCTGCCACGTGACTTCGCCATCCCACTGCATGCCGCAACGCAGCAGCGACTGCAGGATGTGCTGGTCGGCGCCGTCCACGTTGCGGTCGCGGTCCAGGTCCTCCACACGCACCAGCCATTCGCCGCGATGCACTTTCGCGTCCAGGTAGCTGGCCATGGCGGCAACGAGAGAACCCTGATGCAGCGGGCCGGTGGGAGAGGGCGCAAAGCGGCCGATGTAAGGCTTGGGAGACGTCATGGCCGCAGTATACAATGCGCTCGCGGCGCTGCAGCCGCCATCAATTCACCTCACCGGATTATCAATACAGCATGCAGAAAATTATCCCGACTCTGATTGCCTCCCTGATCGCCACGGGCGTCGCCACGAGCGCCGCGACCAGCGTTGCTGTGGCGGCTGCGCCGAAGACTGGACTGCCGCAGGTGCAGGAAGCGCCGCTGCGCGGCCACCTTGCCTTCCTGTCCAGCGACCTGCTGGAGGGCCGCGGCACCGGACAGCGCGGCGGCGAGTTGACCGTGTCCTATCTCGAGAATCAGGCGATGGCCGTTGGCCTGAAGCCGGCCAACAACGGCAGCTACCGCCAGCTGGTGAAGATTGCCGGCGTGAAGACCGATGCCGCGGCCAGCACGCTGCGCCTGGAAGCCAATAGCGCCGCGCTGCCCATCAGCTTCGGCAAGGACTGGGTGTACGCTCCCGGCGATGCGCAGGCGGCGCACAGCTTCAACAGCGATCTGGTATTCGTCGGCTACGGCATCAATGCGTCGGAAGAGGGCTGGAACGACTTCAAGGGCCAGGACCTGAAGGGCAAGATCCTGGTGATGATGGTGAACGACCCGCAGCCGACGGCTGAACAGCCGAACCGCTTCGGCGGCAAGGCGCTCACCTATTACGGCCGCTGGACCTACAAGTTCGAGGAAGCCGCGCGCCAGGGCGCGAAGGGAGTGCTGCTGATTCATACGACGGAGTCCGCGTCCTACAACTACAGCGTGGTGCAGAACAGCTGGGCGGGCGTGGAACGCTTCCAGCTGGCGCAAGGCACGCCGGGCACGGAGCTGCAAGGCTGGATCACGAATGAAACTGCGCAAGCCCTGTTCAAGGCCGCCGGCCAGGACCTGGACGCGCTGCGCAAGGCCGCCGAGAGCAAGGACTTCAAGCCCGTGCCGCTGAACGCGAAGCTGGCCGGCGACATGAAGGCCGATGTGCGCAATGTGGACCAGTACAACGTCGCCGGCGTGGTGCCTGGCACCGATGCGAAGCTGAAGGCGGAAGTGGTGATTTACTCCGCGCACTGGGACCACCTGGGCAAGCAGGGCGAGGGCAAGGACAATATCTTTAACGGCGCGGTGGACAACGCGTCCGGCACGGCGGCGCTGCTGGCGATGGCGCAGGCGGCCGTGCAGGCGCCTGCAAAGCGTTCGCAAATGTTCCTGTGGGTGGCGGCCGAGGAACAGGGCCTGCTGGGCAGCTCGGCCTATGCGGAAGCCCCGCTGTGGCCACTGGATAAAACGGCTGCGGCATTGAACCTGGATTCACTGAACTGGATCGGCGTGACGCGCGATATCGGCACGGCCGGCAGCGAGCGTACGGACTTGCGCAAGCTGGCCGAGGCGACGGCGAAGTCCATGCACATGGTAATCGCCGAGGAGCAGCCGGATCTGAGCGGCGGCTACTTCCGCAGCGATCACTTCAGCTTTGCGAAGGTGGGCGTGCCGGCGTTTTCAATTGGTTCGGGACGCGATTATCTCGGGGATAAGGAAGCGGCGAAGGTGAAGAAGGAGGCTTACCGCAAGTCTTATCACCAGGTGTCCGATGAATACGACCCTTCGTGGAACCTGGCGGGGATGACGCAGCAGGCGCAGTTCACCCTTAACCTGGGACGGGCGGTGGCAGATGCGGCCCGGATGCCGGCGTGGCGGGCGGGGGATGCGTTTGGGAAGGCGCGCCTGAAACCCTAAAACCGGGTCAGACCCTTGGGTCTGACCCTGGGGTTGGGTTCTCAGGCCATCAACCGCCGCGAAGCCCGATTCCGTCGCTCCTCATTCTTCATCGTCTCCACCATCGTATGCTGCACGAACTCGATGTGGTGGCAGGCGGCGCGGGCGGCGCTGTCGGTGCGGCGTTCGCGCACGGCGTCCCAGATCGCGCGGTGCTGCACCTTGAGCTGCTGCCACAGCTCGGGACGCGCATTCAGATACTCCAGGTTACTCTGTACATGCCCCTGCACCACCTTGTGCAGGCTCGCGCTCAGGTGGCCGATCAGCACATTGTGCGACGCCTCGGCGATGGCCTGGTGGAAGGCCACGTCCGTGCTGATGCAGGCATCCAGGTCGTCGCCTTCGAAGGCTGACTCCAGCGCCTCGTAGCAGACGCGGATACGTTCGATATCGTCGTCGGTCGCGCGTTCGGCCGCCAGCTGGGCCGCCTGGCCTTCCAGCATATGGCGGAACTCCAGCATATCGCCGTGAATGTTCGGATGGCCCTTCAGCATCTGCTGCCAGGGATCGACAAACGGCGCTTCCATGAAATCGGTGACGAAAGTGCCGCCACCGTGGCGCGTGATCAGCAGGCCCTTTGCCACCAGCGCCTGCAGCGCGCCACGCAGGGAAGGGCGGGACACGCCCATTGCCACGGCCAGCTCGCGCTCGGCCGGCAGGCGGTCGCCCGGCTTGAGCGAGCCTTCAAGAATTCGGGTCTCCAGTTCGTTCGCGACAACGTCCGAAAGGCGGGCCGCCGCAGGCATGCGAGAAGTCATAAGTGTGCGTCTGGTTTGCGTTTTGTTAGTGGTATGACCAATAAATCGTAACGAACATTCACCTTACGGTCAAGAAAAACAATTGACCCTTGAAATCAGATGATTTATATTGTTTTGCCAATATTGATGTGGTATTACCAGTTGTCCATAACGAAAAAATCACCGAAGAGGAGAAGCCCCGGATGAAGTTGCACCCTGTCGCCGCCGCAGTGTCGATCGCACTGCTCAGTATCAGCCATACGGCCTACGCCGCCGACCCAGAGCCAGCGCAAGAAAGCGGCGCGCAGGCAAGCGAATCACCGATGCAGGTTGTGGACGTAACGGGTATCCGCGCGTCCAAGCAGAAATCGCTGGACCGCAAGAAGAACGCCAGCATCAACCTGGAAGCCGTTTCGGCAGAAGACATCGGCAAAATGCCGGACAAGAACATCGCCGACGCCGTGCAGCGCCTGCCGGGCGTGAACGTGGGCGCGACGTCCGCCGGCCAGTTCGACGAAGCGGAGCGCGTGTCCCTGCGCGGCTCTTCGCCCAACCTGACCCTGACCCTGCTGAACGGCCACGCCGTGAGCAGCGGCGACTGGCACGTGGCCGACCAGACCAGCAGCGGCCGCAGCGTGGGCTTCGCCCTGCTGCCGTCCGAACTGGTAAGCCAGGTCCTGGTGTACAAGACTTCCCAGGCCGACATCGTCGACGGCGGCCTCGCGGGCACCGTGGACATCATTTCCCGCAAGCCGCTGGACTTCAAGCAGGCGCTGACGCTGGAAGCTTCCATCGGCGGCGTGTATGCCGACCTGCCGGGCAAGACCACCCCGCAATTCTCCGCGCTGGCCAACTGGAAGAACGCCGACAACACGCTGGGCGTGCTGGTGCAGGGCTTCTCCGAAGAGCGCAAGCTGCGCCGCGATTCGCAGGAACACCTGTGGTGGACCGCGATCTCGCCAACCAGCGCCGCTGCCAAGGCCCATCCTGAACTGGCCAACGCGCGTTACTCGGGCCTGATCGGCTCCGCCCTGTTCGAAGGTGAGCGCAAGCGCCAGGGCGGCCTGGTGTCCGTCGAAGCGAAGCCGAACCGCGACCTGACCCTGGGCGTGACAGGCATGTACTCCAAGCTGGAAGCGGAAAACTACAACCGCAACCACATGCAGTATTCGCGCGCCATGCTGGGCACCGGCGACGGCGTGCAGAACTTCCAGTACACGCTGAACCCGGCCAAGAATGTCATCACCTCGCTGAACATCCCGAACCCGGGCCCGAACTACGCGGCTGAAACCACCGAGAGCTTCGTGCGCAACGGCGCCAGCTCCACTTCCTCCTTCCTCGACCTGAACGCGAAGTACCGCGTGAACGAGCGCCTGGAAGTGAAGGGCCAGGTTGGCTACACCAAGGGTGAAGGCCGCACGCCGAAACAGTCTTCGCTGGAGGTGATGACCTACAACAGTGGCCTGTCCTACAACCTGCACGGCATCGACAGTGCGGCGGACGTCAGCTATTCAAGTCTCGATCCTTCCAAGCTGGATGCCAACACCAAGCTCTCCGGCGCGGGCGGCACCAGCATCCGCACCACCGACGACGAGCGCAACGCGCAGCTCGACGCAACCCTGTCCACCGACTGGGGCATCGTCAACAAGCTGAAATTCGGCGCGCGCGCGTCCGACCACAACCGCGAACTGCGCCAGGTGGCGCCGGGCCTGAACGCGGGCGTGGGCCTGCCAACCTGGGGAGGCCAGACGTATCCGGGCGATTTCGGCCAGGGCCTGGGCGGCAAGTTCCCGACCAACGTATGGCAGATCGATCCGGCCACGCTGGAGAAGTGGAAGGATGCCAATATCGACGCCGATCCGGTACGCCGCGAACTGCTGCGCTCCGAATTCACGCTGAAGGAAAAGATCAACGCCGCCTACGTGATGGCTGAAGCGGAAGAGGGCAAGTGGTCCGGTAATATCGGCGTGCGCGCCGTGCAGACCAAGGATGACGTGCAGCTGTACGTGCCCGTCGCCGCAACCCTGTGCGCGCCGCTCGCGCCTTGCTCCGTGCCGGGCGCGGTCAACACCTCTATCTACGGCACCTACTACAAGCAGGACGTCAGCAACAAGCACTTCAACCTGCTGCCTAGCCTGAACGTGCGCTATGAATTCGACCGTGACCTGATCGCCCGCTTCGGCGCCAACCGCACCCTGTCCCGTCCGAACTACTCGGATATCGCAGGCGGCATCTCCTCCGTGGACAACCTGACCCACAAGGCGACCGGCGGCAACCCGAACCTGAAGCCGATCAAGGGCGACAACGTGGACGCGTCCCTGTCCTGGTACTTCGCTCCGCGCGCGCTGCTGTCCGCAGGTGTGTTCGCATCCAACCTGCACGACTACGTGAAGTTCGGCGAAAGCGACATCCAGCTGTTCAACACGAATACCGGCGCGCTGGAAACCTACCGCCTGACTTCGCCGGGCGCCATCTCGGCCAAGCTGCGCGGCGTGGAACTGGCGTGGGAACAGCCGATCGGCGCAGGCTTCGGCTTCAACGCGAACTACACCTATGCCGATTCCAAGGATGGCGAAGGTGCGCGCATGCTGGGCCAGTCCAAGCACACCTACAACGTGGGCGGCTACTATGAGAACGACCGCTGGAGCGCACGCCTGGCTTACAACGGCCGCTCGGACTACATCATCGCCATCGACCGCGTAGGCCCGACCATCCACGCCGACGACTTCGCGACCCTGGCTGCCTCGCTGCAGTACAAGATCAACGAGCACGTGTCGCTGTCGCTGGACGGTGTGAACCTGAACGACCCGATCTCCAAGAACTATGTGCGCAGCAAGGATGAACCGCACTCGTTCCGCCGTAACGGTCGCCAGTACTACTTCAACGTACGCGTGAAATACTGATGAAAAACCAGCCGCCGGGATCTACGCAAAGGCTGGCGTCGCTGGACGCCTTCCGCGGGTTCACCATCGCCAGCATGCTGCTGGTGAATAATCCCGGCGACTGGAGCAATCTGTATTCCCAGCTCGCCCACGCACACTGGAACGGCTGGACTTTCACCGACTGGATCTTCCCCTTCTTCCTGTTCATCGGCGGCGTGTCGATGACGTTCTCGCTCGGCCGCCAGGCCGAAGCCGGCGCCGACAAGGGCGCCTTGCTGCGCAAGCTGTTCAAGCGCGCAGCCCTCATTTTCATGATCGGACTTGCGTTGAACTTCATTCCGAAGTTCGATCCTTCGACCTTGCGCATTCCCGGCGTGCTGCAGCGGATCGCGCTGTGCACCGCGCTGGCCGCGCCGCTGGTCGTGTATTTCAACTGGCGCCAGCAACTGGCGTGGATTGCAGGGCTCCTGGCCTTCTACTCCGCCATGATGCTGCTGGTTCCCGTACCCGGTCCGGACGGCGTTGTGGCCGCGGGCCTGCTGGAGCCGGGCCGCGATGTCGGCGCCTATATCGATCGCCTGTTCCTGACAGGCCATATGTGGGTGCAGTCCAGGACCTGGGACCCGGAAGGCTTGTTCACCACTATTCCTGCCTTGTGCAGCCAGCTGTTCGGCGTGCTCACGGGCCGCTGGCTGCTGGCGCGCCGCGAGCCGGCCGAGACCACGGTGTGGATGCTGATGGCGGGCCTGGCTGCGCTGCTGGCCGGCGCCGTGCTCGACGTGGTGCTGATGCCGATCAATAAGAGCTTGTGGACCACGTCCTACTGCTTCTTCACGACCGGCTGGGCGCTCGTCATGTTCTCGGTCTTCTATTGGCTGCTCGATGCTGCGCCATCGGCGACGCTGCGCGCTACCGTCGCGCGCCATGCAAAGTTCTTTACCATCTACGGCATGAATGCGCTGTTCATTTTCGCGCTCTCCGGCCTGGTGGCGAAGATGATCGGATTCTTCAAGCTGGGCCCCGTGCTGTATGCGCCGGTCAAGGCGCTGCCGCTGGAGCCGCAGGCTACCTCCCTGCTGTATGCGCTGGGCTTCAATGCCGTGATGTTCGCGGTGGCCTGGTTCATGTGGCGCCGCCGCTGGTTCGTCAAAGTATGATGCACATCGCTCCCGAACTGCTGCAATGCCATCCGGACGCGGCGGATACCTCGCCGCTGTACCTGCAGGTTGCGCGCAAGCTGGGAGAGCTGGTGCGCACCGGCCACTATGCGCCGGATGTGGCGCTGCCGCCGGAGCGCGTGCTGTCCGAGTGGCTGAACGTGTCGCGCGTGACGGCGCGCAAGGCGCTGGACCAGCTGGTGGAGCAGGGCCTCGTTTTGCGCCGCCGCGGTTCGGGCACGTATATCGCGCCGAAGGTGGAGACGCCGCATTTTGCCGAGGCGGTGGGACAGAGTGTAGCGGACGCCAGTACCGTGTGGCTGAAGCGCACGCTTGCCGTGGCCACGGCGGATGAACAGTTCGCGCTTGGCCTGGCGGACGGCGCTGCCGTGGCCCGTGTCGAACGCCTGCTGGTTGCCGAGGGCGTGGTGAAGGCCTATGAGACCGGCGCCGTGCGCGCGGCCATGCTACCTGTGCCAGAGTCGCTGCAGGATTCGCTGGACGAGCATCTGGCCCGCACTGGCCACGCAGCGGCCCGCACCGTCCAGCACATCCGCTCCATCAATTCGGATGCCGTGGTCGCCGGCCTGCTCGGCCTGACGGCGGGCGATGCTGTGCTATTCATTAAGCGCGTTTCCTATGATGCCTCCGGCCAGGCGCTGGAGCTGGCCCTTTCCTACTGCCGCAGCGACCGTTACGATTTCGTGGTCGAGATGCGGCGCACGCACTAGTTCCGCGCGGCGGGCAGCAGGTGCCCGTGTATCTCTGCCGTCAGCTTGTCGATGCGCGCGGTCAGATCGGTATTCTGCTTCAACAGTTCCATCATTTGCGCCGAATGGTGCGCGGCCACGATGGCCAGCGCTTCGCGGTGACGCGCGTCGGCATCGGCATGCGCCTTGTCACGCTCGGCCTGGCGGGTTTGCGCCAGCAGGATAAGCGGCGCCGCGTAGGCCGCCTGCACGCTGAAGGCCAGGTTGAGCAGGATGAACGGGTACTGGTCGAAGTGGGCGAGGCCGAGCACATTGGCTGCGATCCACAGAATGACGCCGACCGTCTGCGCACCAAGGAAAAGCGGCGTGCCGAAGAAGCGGGCAAAGGCTTCGGCGCGCAGGCCGAAGACGTCGCTGCCGAAAGCCTTGCTCAGGTGTTCGTGCTGACGGTGAAAGCGCAGGTGGTCGGAATGCTGGGTGGGCGTGGTACTCATGGGGTGCTCCGCAAGTGGGGTCCGCACCACTATACCGCAGCGCTGCACCGCCTTCGGTCAGGGGCCGAAGGTGAAAACGTAGGCGCGGAAGCCTGGCTCGTTCGAAACCAGCGTGAGCACGTGATTGCCTTTGCCGGCGCCGTTCACGAGGCGCAGCATGCCGGAGCGGTCGAAGCGCGCGACGCCGTCTTCGCCCACGTCCGCACCGCGCGCGGCGCTAACAGGTTTCCCGTCCAGCAGCACGGTCAGCGCGCCCTTGCCGGATGGCGGCGGCTGTACGACCAGGTTCGCTTCGCCGCCCGTGAAGGGCATCACGATCCTGCCGCCGGCCTTGCGCAATTCGATGTACTGGCCCTTCGTCAGCCAGTCGCCTTCGAGCTGGAAGGCGCCCGGCTCGCGCTGGTCGCCGCCGACGTAGGTCTCGCCGGTGATGCCGGCGTAAGACGGCTGGCCGCTGCGGGCGAAGGCTTTCGCTTCGCGGCTGGTGTCTGGCAGGGTGATGTCCGGATGGGCCGCCATTAGCAGGCGCCGCACCTCGGCTTCGATTTCGTCGTAGCTGCCTTCGCCGACCCAGCGGCGTACCATTTTTCCCTGGGCGTCGAACAGGTATTTGGCGGGCCAGGCGTCGTTGCGGAAGGCTTGCCAGACGGTGAACTTGTTGTCGATCGCGACGGGGTAGGTGAGCTGGTGGTCGCGGATGCCGCGGTCGATGTTGGCGGCCTGCTTGCCGAATTCGAATTCGGGCGCATGCACGCCGATCACGGTCAGGCCGTATTTGGCGTAGTCGCGGTCCAGCGCCTTGGTGTAGGGCGAGCTGCGGATCCAGTTGATGCAGGTGTATTCCCAGAAGTCGACCAGCACGACCTTGCCCTTCAGGGCTGCCGGGGTGAGCGCGGGCGAATTCACCCAGCGCTCGGCCTGCAGCGCGGGGATTTCGGCGTTTGCCAGCGCCGGCAGGAGTGCCGCCGCGGCGGCCAGCGTTGTGATCAACTTTCTCATGTACTTCATGGTACACGAGCTTTTGCCGCGTTGCTGGCGCTTACATTGTCGCAGCTCGGCCGCGCAGCGCTTCCAGCGTGCGCGGGAGGCTGCGCTTGCTCATCAGGTCGACGATCCAGCCGAAGCCGAAGGGCACGGGGCCGGGGTCGGCGTAGACGTGGTACTCGACCAGTGATTTCTCCGCCGCGCCGGGGGCGGGCTTGAAGAGCCAGTAGCCGGTGGTGTCGGCGATGGTGTCGGATGGCTTCAGGTCGGGGCGGGGAATCAGCTTCCAGGACAGCTTGCATTGGTTGCCGCTGGCGTCGGCGTCGAGGCGCAGGCGGTATTTCTTTTCCTGGCCCAGGGGGAGGTCGAGGGTCATGTCCACCAGCACGTAGCCGTCGCCGGCGCCAACGGGCAGCGCGCTTTTGGTGTTTGGCATGTAGCTGGCATATGAGGGGTAGTCCTGCACGATGCCGCACAGCTTTGCTACCGGCGCGGCGATCAGGGTGACGGCGGTGAACGTTTTGCCGGGCTGGCCGATGGTGGGCTGCTCAGTGACGCTGACTTTGTCTTCGCCCGGCGGCGCGTCCGCGCTCGCGGCGCATTGGGCGGCCAGGACGAGCGTGGCCGCCAGCAACGCCGCGGGGGCCGAGTAGGCGGGGCGGGTGGCGGTTTGGGGGCGGCGCATGGTCACGGCTTCCGGGCGAGGGTGATGACGGTGCCGGTGAGGTCGATGCCGGTCATGGTGATGCTGCCGAAGCTTGGTCCGCTGGCGGCGCCGCCGTGGACGCGGATGTTCTTGAAGCTGATCTCGCCGATGGTGGTGGGCAGGCTGAGGGAAATGGAGCCGTCCGCATTGAGCATGGACGCAGCGCGGTTGGGCGCATACACCACATTGTGCATGGTCACATCGGAATCGAGGAATCCGAGCACAGGGTTGACCAGCTTCGCCAGGTCGCCGATCACCTCCACGTTGTTGTCCTTCAGCTGCTGGCGTACCTGGTGCACGAGGTCATCGCCCAGGCCCTGGGCGGACACCGCGTCCAGCTGCGACTCGTCCAAAGGCTCCATGGCGCGGCGCGGCAGGATGGCGGGCGTGCTGATCGAGGTCGCAGGCAGCGCAGCTTCCACCGCGTAGGATTCCAGCGGCGCGAAGACGGCGCTGATGAAGGCCGCCGCCATGCGCACGCGGCGCTGCTTGCGCAGGATGTCCTGCACGTGCTGGTGCGACACCAGTTCCCACTCGGCGAAGATCTCGCCCAGGCGCTGGCCGGTGCTGCGCTGATGCTCGATCGCGCGCGCCAGCTGTTCTTCGGTAATCAGCTTGTGCTTGACCAGCAACTGGCCAAACAGCTGCGTGGTTTGCTCCGGTCTAAACCATGCCATGTTTTTCTCCGTGGTGGACGATATCCGAAGGCGTCATGCCGAACCAGCGCTTGCAGGCGCGGTAGAAGGCGCTCGGTTCGGAAAAGCCGAGCTGGAAACTGAGCATCTTGAGCGACAGGTCGCCCGCTTCGAGCGACTGGCGCGCCAGTTCGCGGCGCGTGTCGTCGACCAGGCTGGTGAAACTGGTGCCTTCCTCGGCCAGGCGGCGCTGCAGCGTGCGTTCGCTCATCATCAGCCGCGCCGCGACGGCATCGCGGTGCGGCGGACCTTTGGGCAGCATGGCCGCCAGGATTTCCTGCACGCGCGCCGTGAAGCTGGGCGGCGCCGCATGCGCCAGCCGCTCCAGCACCGGGGACGCCTGGGCCGCCGGGGTGAGGGCATCGACCAGGTCCGAGTCCGAAAACTCCATCACATTGTGGCGGCGGCCGAAATGCACGGGACAGCCGAAAGTCTGTTCATAAAAGGCGGCGTTGGCCGGTTCGGGGAAGGCATACTCCACCACCACCGGCACGGCATCGTCGCGGCCCGACGCCCGGCGCAGGGTACGCAGCAGCACGCACCACACGAAGTCATAGCGCTGGATGGGCACCGCCCGTTCCAGGCCGGGCAGCACGATGCCCACCCGCGTATGCCCGTGGCAGCGCTCGATCGTGCTTTGCACCGTGGGCGAGACGAGCATGATGTGCCCCATCACGCCCAGCCAGCCAAGCCGGTGCGGCGTGGACACCTTCAGTCCGATCTGCGGATCGCCGGCATGCTGCACCAGCAGTTCCCACAGGTGACTCAGCTTGTCGGACAGCGTCAGCGCGTCGCAGGCCAGGCCGTCGCCTTCATTCAGGCCGGCCTGTTCGAACAGCGAATCCGCCACGATGCCCGACAGGGCCAGGCGCGATTTCACGCCGCGAACCAGATGGAGAGCCGAGGAATAGCTCATGGCGCCATCCCCGCAATCAGGGCATCACCGCCGTGCGCAGGCGCGTGCCGATGCGCTGTTGCAGTTCCTGCAGCTTGGGGTCGATGACGGCGCGCGTATCGGCCGCCACGCTTTCGCCCAGCTTCTTTTGCAGCTCCGGCACCATGGCCTCGAATTTCGCTTTCACCGGCGACTCGAGAATGGCGATGATCTGCTTCAGTTCCTCCTCCGTGAAGCGCTCGGCCAGCAAGGGCGCGATCGTGGTCGGGATCAGCTTTTCGGCGCTGGCGCGGGTCACGCTCCGGTTATCGTCCATGAACTTGCGCGCGTCTTCCGTGATCTCGGTCATCGCTGCATCGCGCTTTTCCGGCGCGGCGCGGCCCTGCAGCATCACGCGCGCCTGCTGCACGGCATTACCCACCGGCTGCTGCAGCATCGATTCGCCGATCGACTCCACATGCCACAGTTTCAGCACCTTGTTCACCAGTTCCTGCTTGCTCGTTGCCGCCGCCTCGGCGCCGCTGCACAGCGCCAGTGCGGCGCACATGATCGCGAGTCTTTTCATAACGTCCTCCTTAGAATTTGTGGTTGAGACTAAAACCGACGTAGCGAACCTTGATGTCGCCCGCCACATCCAGACCTGCATAAGGGTTGTAGATCACGTTCAGGAATTTGCTGCTGTTCATGTTGTCGTCTGTATTGGCGGGAGCGGCAAAGCGGCCCTTCATCAGGGACGCCGTCAGGCTCACGTCATAGGACTTCGAGATCTTGTAGTTCAAGCCGAAGCTGTACAGCCGCGTATCGGGCAGCGGCGCAATGAGGTCGATCTTGTTCACCGGGACGGACGATTTGCGCGGCTCGTAGCCGAAGCGCAGCGCCAGGCTGTCGAAGGGGAAGAGCTGCACGCCGTAGCCGAAATTCACGAGGCTCTTGTAGCCGCGCGGGATCTTCAGCTTGGTCGAATCGGGAATGCCGTACAGGCGCGCCACTTCCAGCAGGCGCACGCTCTGGTCGAATTCGAAGGTCAGCGCATTCCAGTCGCTCCAGCGCGCGTAGCTGGCGTCCACATTCACCTGGATGTACTTGATGGGCTTGAGCTTGATGCCAACCTGCAGGTGGGCCGGGAAGGGGATGGTCGCGCTCAGGTTGCCCTTCTGGACTTCGGGAATGGACTGCGGCAGGCCAAGCACGGCGCCCGCGATGGGACCGAGCAGGCTGGAATTCAGGCCCTTGACGAAGTTGCGCAGCATCGGCTCCGTATCGAACTCGTACTTGCCGGTGTAGCGCGTGTTGGAGCCGCCCTGGTAGACGATGCCCAGGCCCAGCCAGGGCCGGGGCTCCCACAGCACGCCCAGGTTGATGGTCGGGTCCACGGGCGCCGTCATTTCCATGCGCATCGAGGCCGCCTTCTTGAAGGGGCTGACGAAACCATCCTTGCCGCCGCCGCACAGGCCGAAACCGAAGATGTCGATCACGTTGCCGCCCTGTTCCGGGCACCAGCCCTGCTGCAGCTTGCCGAACACGCCCAGTAGCTCATTGGGGAAGCGCATATTCGTGTCGATCACGAACGCCGAGTGGGCGATGGGCACGGAGACGCCGAAGCGCAGCGTGTCCGAATACTTGTAGCCGATCGAGGGCGACAGGTAGACCAGGCGCTGCAACTGGATCAGGCGCCCGTCGTAGCTGCCAGGATCGTTCGGGTCCGTGCTGCGGTCGATGCTGATGGCTTGCGCCATGTAGTTGTTGGTGGCGAAGGTCCACGGCGAACCGGGCTTGTTCCAGGCCAGGCCGATGCCGGGAATGACCACGCCGGGCAGGCGCCAGCCCGGCATGCCGTAAGCCGGGATGTACATCTTCTGGCGCACCGGGCCCGTGCTGGTGCCGGCCAGCGGATCGTTGGTCCAGCCGCCGATATCGAAACCGTCCGGCTGGTGGAAGCTGGCCCTGGTGCGGATCGAAGCGCCGAAGGCGGAATGGGTGGCGCTGTCGCCGACCAGGCGCGCCAGGCCCGCCGGGTTGAAGTGCACGGAATCGATGCCGGGCGGATCGGCCGTGACGGCATTCCCCAGCGCCATTGCGGTAACGCTGGTTGTCAGGTTCTCCACCAGCGCGGCACGCGCGGGGAAAACGCAGCAGAGGGCGGCGGCCAGCGCCGTCATGCGGACCTGGGCTTGCATGGCGTTTCCGTCAGAAGGCCAGCGGAACGTTCAGGCCCATGGACAGGTTGGGCGAATCGTTGGTAAGGCCGATGCCGACCGAGAAATTGAGCGTGGTCTTGGGCGACACGCGATAGCCCAGGCCCATGTTCAGCATGCCCGAAGTCTGGGTGCTGGTCTTCACGTTCAGGCCATCTTCGAAGCGCAGCTTGGAGCCCTGCGATACCGCTTCCTGGAAGGACACCGTGGTCGTGATGCCATACGAGAGCGCATAGGCAAAGCCCAGGCCGAAACCGATGCTCATGCCAGGCTGCACGCGCGTCAGCACGCGGCTGCCGTTGACCTGGTTCAGGTCCCTGGCCGGCGCGCTGGCCGTCACGTTCAGGGAGCCGAACAGGGCGACCGGATCGACGATGCGGTTCACGTTCACGCCCAGCGACAGTGCGGTGACGCCGCTGCCGGTCGCCTCGCCGCTGCCGGCGATGATCTTGAACGGGCTGCGGCCGCTGGGCAGGCGCAGGTTGGAAGTCAGCGTCAGCCCCGGCGCATCGCGGCGCGCCTCGAAGGGCTGGAAGCGGGCGCCTAGCACGATGTCGCCCACCGAGTTCGATACGCCGCTATGGCCGCGCGTTTCGGCGTACTTGGTGATCAGCGGCAGCGTGAGGTTGGCGGTCAGGTTGTCGCGCACGCCGTAGTCGGCGGAGAAGGTATTGGTGATGATGTGCGAGTTGACGTTCTCGATATCGAACAGCGTGAGGCCGCTGGAGGTGAAGTCGGTGACGATCTTTTCCTGGCCGATGTAGCTGTAGTTCAGGTCATAGGTGAACTGGGTCTTGCCCTGGCGGATAAGGCTGTATTGCTTGTCGACGGCGGTCAGGGTTTCCTTCAGCAGGGCAGTCTGGTCGCCTTCGCCTTCCTTCTTGGCCAGCGCATCACGCGCGGCGGCAGCGCTGGCCGGCGCTGTCTGGCTTTCCTGCGCCCCTGCGTTCATCGAATGCACCAGCAGGGCTGAAGCAAGAAAGACAGGCAGTGTGCTCAATTTCATACTTTGGTTCCTTATGCTGACTTATTGACGATGCATCCACGTGCCGGAGACGCCGGAATTGACGGCGCGTTCCAGTTGCAGGGTGGCGTGGTTGAGGGCATCCAGGCGGCCCTGATTGGTGACGCGGTCCATATCGACCACGCCCAGTTCCCGGTCGGTCAGCGCCAGTTGCGCCGGCGCCTTCTGGCCTTGCGGCAGGGAGAGGATGAAGAGGGTGTTCTTGTCCCACAGGGACGCGAACTCCTCGACGGAGAACACGATATTGCCGGCCGAAGGGTCGGCAATGTAGACCACGCCGTCGCGGATCCCGCGCAGCACCACGAAGTGCTTGGCGCCGGCGTAGTCGATGGGAACGATGCCTGGTTCGGTCAGTGTCAGCAAATCCTTGATCTCGGCGCGGTAGCCGGCGCCGCTCACGTTCAGCGAGGCGGCGTAGCGCTTCATGTCCAGCAGCGAAAAGCCGCGGCGCTCGATGATCTTTTCCTTTTCCCCCTTTTCCAGCATGCCTTCCATGGCTTGCTGTTCCGTGACCTGGATGCCCAGGTGGTAGTTGAGGATGGTGACCAGGGCCGCGGAGCCGCAGCTGTAGTCGTAGGCCTGGCGCACGATGTGCTTGTACTTGAGCTCCGAGAAGGGCTCCATCGTCACGGCCTGCGAGTAGGCGCCGCCGCCAAGCATGGTCTGCGGCATTTCGAACTGGTCTTTCGGACGGTCCTGCACCTCATGGCGCGACAGCACGCCGGCGCCGCCGACCAGGGCGGCGATCACGCCCATCAGCAGCATCAGCATGGCGTCCCCCTGTGCGTAGGGACGAGCGGGGCCACACGCGCTGTGCGCGCGCAAAATTTTGAGCTTCCCATGTTGTCTCCGTGTTTATCGAACGACCGTGCTATTAAAAAGCGAGCGTTCGTCCTTATATTTTTTGTAAGGATTAACGCATGATTGCCACGCGCACGGCAGCAAAAAAATTAGAAGCACGTCTCTAAGCGGCGTGCGCGAATTTGCGGTATTACGCGTACGCGAGCGTGCCTGCAGGCGCACATGCGCGCGCGAGCAAGGACTGTTGTGTGGCGCCTGTTGCGAGGTTTGCATGCAACATGCGCTTCACTCTGGCTGGCTCGCCAAGCCAAGTATTTGGCCTGAACGGTCATGCCGAAAAGATAGACCCGGCCGAGGGCGGGAACCTATCATAAATTTAATTAATATTGAAAAAATATTAAGAAGGCGTCTCGTCGTATCGCACTCACCAGGGCGGCGCGGCAAGGGGACGCGGAGGATGAAATCAATCAAAAACCCTACGGAGATAAACCTATGAAACGCATTACCGCTGCTGTTGCTGTCGCCCTGTCCACGCTGGCCCTGTCCGCTTCGGCCATGACCCCGATCCAGGATGCTGACCTGAGCAAAGTGACCGGCCAGGATGGCGTGTCGATCGGCGCCAACCTGAACATCAAGATGGATTCCTTCGTCTACACCGACACGGACGCAGTCGATCCGACCACCGGCCTGGGCGGCGGTAGCGTGAGCTTCAACGGCATTCAGGTCAAAGGCCTGATCGCCGCGTCCATCGACATCCTGTCGAAGGCATCCTTCGCCCAGGCAGCGGCTGCCGCCGGCGTGGACCTGGTGAAGACCGCGGCCTTCGGCGCCGCCGCCTTCGTGCCGCCAGGCGACGTGGTGCAGATCGCTATCCCTGACAAGATCGAAGTAGCCGCCGGCAAGCTGCTGGACATCAAGGTCGACTCCATCAAGATGGGCGGCAGCAATGCTTCCTACGGCTCCATGGCAATGAACCAGCTGGACCTGCGCGGCACCACCGTGTGGATCTGGGCTCACTGATCTGACCAACGGCGGCCGCACGAGGGCCGCCTCTCCTGCTTAACCCATGAGCAAATGTCTCGGTTTGGCCGCTACGGCGGCCTTCTTTTTCGCCGCCCCTGCGATGGCGCAGCTGCAGGCGATGAGCGATGAGGAGATGTCGCGCACGCGCGGCCAGGGCCTGATCGCCATCAACAACAGCCGCCTGGGCGACTTCGACTTCACGCGCATCGCGCTCGATGCGGACGTGACGCTGAACGCCGGCTTCCGCAATATGCGG